>NCET01000517.1 GCA_002280815.1 Flavobacteriales bacterium 32-34-25
AAAGGATTTGGTTTTTGGAACACCATTCCTACGTTCTTTCTCAAATCGTCTACATTGGTGTTTTTTTGATAAATATCCTTTTGGTCAATTAAAATACTTCCTTCCATTCGAGTATTATCAATCAAATCATTCATTCGATTCAACAAACGCAAATACGTTGATTTTCCACATCCTGAAGGACCAATAAGAGCCGTAACAGTATTTTCCCTCATTGACAAAGAAATATCATGTAAGGCTTGAGTTTCTCCGTAAAAAAAGTTTACGTTTCTGGATTCTATTTTATGCATGTTATACAATTTATTTTATTTAACAACCCTAACTATTCAGGGTAGATTCCACTATTAGGAACTTTTTATTGTTGTAAATTAACTCTTTTCCTAATATGATCTTCTTTCAAAGTAAAGATTCACATTTTAAACAGAGCTTATATGACTTATATGGTTTAAAAATTAATTCATTTTTACTTTTTTTCCGTAATATTTACGAAGTGCATTCGCCAATAAATTAGAAATTAATACAATTATAATCAAAATAAGTGCGGTTCCATAAGCCATTGCTCTGGACTTTTCAATATTGGTTCCACTGGTTGCAATTACATATAAATGATATGGCAAAGCCATCGCCTGATCAAAAATGGACGAAGGTAATTTAGGCAAAAAGTAAGCCGCTACAGTAAATAAAATAGGAGCTGTTTCACCAGAAACCCTTCCGATAGAAAGAATCAAACCAGTAATAATATTTGGAAAAGCGATTGGTAAAACTACTTTGCTAGTCGTTTGCCATTTCGATGCTCCTAAACCTAAACTCGCTTGTCTAAAAGTCGAATCTACTGCTTTCAAAGATTCTTCGGTAGTTCTAATAACCACAGGGAGCACTAGTAAACCTAATGTTAATCCACCCGCTAAAATCGAATCGCCAAAACCCAGTTTATTTACAAACAATGACATTCCAAATAATCCAAAAACAATCGAAGGAACTCCCGCAAGGTTATTCGTCATTTGTTTGATAATCTTTTTTGCCCAACCGTCTTTTACATATTCATTCATATAAATAGCTGCAAAAACACCTACTGGAAAAGCAAAAATCATACTGGCCAAAACCAAACAAAGTGTACCAATGATGGCTGGAAAAATTCCGCCTTCGGTCATTCCGTTACTTGGCATCGCACTAATAAATTCCCAACTGATTACTCCAATTCCTTTTACAACTATAAAAGCCAATATAACAAACAAAAGCGCTACAATAGCATAGCTTATTGCCGTAAAGATTCCAAAAGCAATTTGCTGATTGATTTTCTTTTTTCGTGCTAATTTTTTTTCAGATTTCATTGTTAATGTTTTTTGTGTGATTGCTTGTTAGTCACTAATTCGACTAACATATTAATCCCAAATGTGATCAAGAATAAAATACAACCTAATGCAAATAAAGCTTCGTAATGCAAACCTCCGTTTGGT
>NCET01000518.1 GCA_002280815.1 Flavobacteriales bacterium 32-34-25
GCTTTGGCTACTCCAAATGAGGTAATTGTAGAAGAGTTTAATTTTGGTCAACCCCGTGAAAAAGTGATAGATAGAGCATTGATTAAAAGTTTAGAAATATTAAAGAAAGAAATTTTTAAAAATGTCTTGTAATTTTTTTGTTTGAACCGTTTATTTTTCTTTTCTTTGCACCCTGATTTTGAATAACGATATAAAAGATAAGTATAATGTCAAGAGTTTGTGACCTTACAGGTAAAAGAGCGATGGTAGGAAATAACGTTTCTCACGCTATGAACAAAACTAAGAGAAAATTTTCTGTAAACTTAGTTAAAAAGCGTTTTTATCTTCCAGAAGAAGATAGATGGATTACTCTTAGAGTAGCAGCATCTACGATAAAAACAATTAATAAAAATGGAATTGACGCTGTTTTGAAAAAAGCACAGTCACAAGGATTTATTAAATAATCTTTATTCCTAAATAAATATATAGCAAGATGGCAAAGAAAGGTAATAGAATCCAAGTAATTTTAGAATGTACAGAGCACAAAACTTCAGGTGTTGCTGGTACTTCAAGATACATAACAACTAAGAACAAAAAGAATACTCCAGACAGATTAGAAATTAAAAAATTCAATCCTGTTTTGAAAAGAGTAACTGTTCACAAAGAAATTAAATAATAATAAGATTTTGATAAGAGTCTCAGATGTTTGCATTTAGAGATTTTATTAAAATTCAAATAACATTTGAATCATGGCAAAGAAAACAGTAGCATCGTTACAAACATCTTCTAAGAGATTATCAAAAGCCATCAAAATGGTTAAATCTCCAAAAACTGGCGCATATACTTTCGTAGAAACTATTATTGCTCCTGAATTAGTTGAAGAATTCTTGAAAAAGAAATAATTCATAAAAGAATATATAGAAAAGCTACTTTCACTCGGAAGTAGCTTTTTTATTTTCTATATTTACCCTTAAAAAAACGTATAAGTCTCGGTACTTTTACATCATTTTTATACTTCAAATACAATGAGTTTTTTTAAAAAAATATTTTCGTCAGAAAAAAAAGAGTCTTTAGATAAAGGACTAGAAAAAACAAAAACTACTTTCTTCTCTAAGTTAGGTAAAGCCATTGCAGGTAAATCTAAAGTGGACGATGATGTTTTGGATAATTTAGAAGAAATTCTTGTTTCTTCTGATGTAGGTGTTGATACTACTTTAAAAATCATAACTCGTATTGAAAAACGTGTAGCTGAAGATAAATATTTAGGTACTGCGGAGCTAAACCAAATTTTACAAGAAGAAATTGCTTCTTTGTTATCAGAGACCAATACTGGCGAAGCAACAGAATTTGTTATTCCAATTAACGTTAAGCCTTATGTTTTAATGGTTGTGGGGGTAAATGGTGTTGGAAAAACAACTACTATTGGTAAACTGGCATTTCAATTTAAAAAGCAAGGTTACAAAGTGGTTCTTGG
>NCET01000519.1 GCA_002280815.1 Flavobacteriales bacterium 32-34-25
AGTACCACAATTATCTGTAGCGGTAAGTGTTGCAGCAGTTGGAATTTCAGAACATTCTACAGTTACATCAGCAGGTAAAGCTTCAACAAAAACAGGTTTCGTTTTGTCTTCAACGCTAATGGTTTGTACGTGAGTTGTAACATTATTACATAAATCAGTTGCCGTCCAAGTACGAGTCAGCGTATAAGCACCAGCACAAGCACCATCAGTTTTCACTTCAGCGAATGTTACAGCAGCAGTACCACAATTATCAGTAGCGGTTAGTGTTGCAGCAGTTGGAACAGCAGAGCATTCAACAGTTATATCAGCAGGAGCTTCGCTCAATACTGGAGCAGTAACATCCTCAATTTTTATAGTTTGTTTAGCAGAAGTAGCATTTCCACATTGGTCAGTTACTGTCCAAGTTCTGGTTATTACTTTATTGCTTGCACAAGCAGTAGCCGGAGTCAAACAAACACTGTTGAATTGAATACTTCCATTTACGCTGGCTTGTTTTTTAGAGTATATAAACCAAGTTCCATTCATCGAACCTGTTAAGTTTTCAAAACTTGAGACATAACTTGTAACTCCAGTAATTACATTAGGAGAAGACAATGCACCATTTGGTGTAAAGTTTTGAGGAATATCCTGAGAAATTACATCGTTGTTATTCCATTGTGGGTTTCCTGAACTATTTGGATAGAATACAGGTAAGTACAATTCTTGGTCATTTGAATTAGCATCTTCACAAGCACCACCTGTACAATACGGCCCAACTAAGACAACAGCTTGTCCACTAGGTGAAACCAAAGTAAATTCAGCTCTTCCTTTTCCTTGATTGGTTTCAAATGCAAGGGCAACTTTTTCAATATCTTTTGCAGTTAAGTTGTCAAAACCATTTACATTAAAGTAGAAATAGTTACCGTTTCCAGCATTGATATTAGTCTTAGCATCATTTCCAAAACAATCTGAGTCAATATAAGTAACAGTTGGGTTTTGATCACAAGCATCAGAAATATTAGTTACAGCACCTGTTGTAGTAGGATCTAAATTAGAAACACAATTTGCACCAGCATTAACAGTAATATTAGCAGGAACTGTAAAAGTAGGAGCAGTGATATCCTGAACATTAATTTTTTGTGATTTTGTTGTAGTATTACCACAATCGTCAACAGCAGTCCAAGTTCTTGTTACAGAATAAGAACCTGCACATTGACCTTGAGTTGTTACATCTTCAAAAGTCAAAGTAACAGATGTGTCTACATTATCTGTTGCAGTCGCTTGTGTAAACTCAGGTTTTACAGGGCAATTAATGGTTGTTTCACCTGGTAATTGACTAATTACAGGAGCGCTAGTATCATTGTTTCTGATCAATTTTTGAGTAACATCGATTGAGTTTCCACAAGCATCTGTTACACTATAAGTTCTAATTGTAGTTTCGATGATTCCGTTTAAAGTAGGAGCACTATCG
>NCET01000152.1 GCA_002280815.1 Flavobacteriales bacterium 32-34-25
ATTAGAAATTATGTTATTAGCAACGCAGTTAGAGCGAGTATTTATACTCAAAGATAAAGGACAAGAAATCCGATTGACCGACCCCGAACCACGTTGGAGAGTGGAAGCCGTATTGAATTTTTACGCCAATACATACCCCATATTGACCACCGCCAAAATATCTGTACCGCAAATTAAAGACGATGCAGTAGAGTACAAATTTGAGAGCGTAATGGGTACAAAAGGTTAAACCAAATTTTTAAAGCGATGAATTATGCACAAACATATCATATCGGGGACAATCAGACCGCCCGAACAAAAACAACAAAAGCAGTTGTTCCAACAGTTGAACGAGTTCGCCAATTGGATGCAAAAACCAAAGGACGCAAACGAAATTCGAAAAGACAAACGGAAATCAGTACCAACGAAAATGTTGCCAATGGTTTTCTAAAAAATTCTTTCCTGCCTAAACTGAAAGAAACCAAAACGGTACAGGCTTGTAAGAAAACGGCAAAAATGGAGAACGATTTTTACAAGTCCCTTTCTCAACTTGCCGAGCATTACAAAATAGAACTAATGCAGACCAATCAATTCGAATATCCCTACAATATGGCATTGGCTATATGGGATATAGAAAAAAAGCTAAAGCAACGTGTTCTGAATTGGGAAGAAATACGTTTGGTACAGGATAGTAAGAAAACCTATTTTATCAGCGAGGAAAAGTACAATACAGGTACAACGCTTTATTATATTCCGATTGAACCACTTTATCAAATGTTACACGACCCCAAACGGAAAAGGAATGCGCAATTGCTTATTTCGGTTTGCTCTTATCTGTACCACATTGCGGATATTCCCTATTTCAGACAGGAAGAAAGCTATTTGTTTTGGATGTACGAAATGCACAAGGATTGGGTTGAACAGGACGATGAAACGGAAGAAACCAAAGTGTATAAACGGGAGTTTATAAAAGTGGAATTGATTGGCGATAGCATAGAACAAAAACTATTTAACCGTATCAATTTACAGGTATTTGAACAGCGTTTAAATGCTTTCAAAAGCCGTGATACATTTGACCACGATTGTTGGCAGATGGCTTGTAATGCCTTTGCTTTATATACAGAATATCCACACGCAAGTATTTTCCAAAATGCACCAATAAATGAAGACCCCGAAAGTGAGGAAGAAGAAAACGAAATCATTGGTATGGAAAAGTACATTTCTTTTATAGCACATACAAAAGGATGGTTATACGAGAGCATTGCCGACAGCATCAATAATGAGTTTAACGAATACGGAGCAATGCAAGAACCAACCATTTGCAAACGTTTTGACGGAAGTCAAATAATAATCACCAACCTTGATTTTGAGAACAGATTGTTTGCCCTTTTGAACGATATATGTAACCTATTGTACAACTATGAAACGACAAGAAAATGAATAATACGAACGACATAACCGCAAGTTTCGGAACATTATACCACCCGAAATCCGCTTTAGTGTTCTATGAAACCAAAGGAGCGACTACAGATGTGTATGTGGAGCATTTTGATATGGATAAAAATGGAAATCTCCTCAATGCCCATCCTTTGACCGAGCGTGAAGCAAAGGTATTGGCAAGAGCATTACAGACCGAAAAGGACAAGGATAATGCCTTTTTAAAATCCAATGGGATTTTGCCTACTAACATTCTGTATATCAATCCAAATAAGAATAAAGGTGCGGTACTGTGGTACACCAAAGCACAAAGGCGACAACTTTATTTTCTGAGTGATTTGTACATCCCCAACGGAATGGCGTATGTACCACCAATGATTTGGTATGCAAACAAAAACAGTCTTTCGGTATTTGCATTGGCAAGCGATAGAAGACCGACAGAGAAAACACCTTTATATTTCACGCCATTTTTCAATAGCTATGAAGATGGCAAAGTATGTATGGGTTCGGTCAATATCAACATTAAAAACTCTGCTTCGGTAGAGGAATTTACAAAGGCTTGGGAAGACTATTTTTTCAACAGCTATTTCAGCCATTTATTGGGCAATAATAGCCCGATAAATGGCAATTGTGTAACCCTTTGGAAAGACCTAATTCAAACAGGCAATCCCTTTCCTAAAGAGGTATTGAAAAAGAATAACAAAACACTTAAAAATCTATTGTGATGAATACCGAAAAACCAAAAGTACATTTTACTGATAACTACCTGTTAAATCCAACTAATCCGATTTTGGTAAACTTAATCGGTGCAGGTGGCACAGGCTCAAAAGTCTTGACCTCCTTAATGGAAATGAATCACAGTTTAATAGAATTGGGACACGCAGGTCTGCAAATCCGTCTTTGGGATGATGATACTATCACCAATGCCAATTTAGGCAGACAGCGTTTTGCAGAATGTGAAACAGGATTGTACAAATCCGTAGCACTCATAAATCGTGTGAACCGCTTTTCGGGTACAAATTGGAAAGCGGAAACCATTAAATTCGAGAAAAATGGTTTGGGAAGACTGCCCGAATATGCACAGGCAACTATTTACATTACTTGTGTGGATAACGTAAAAGCGAGGTTTGGCGTTGCCGAAATACTAAAAGAATTAAGCAGTCGCAGACACCATCGGGATGAACCCAAATATTGGTTAGACTTTGGAAACAGTCAACATACAGGACAAGTGCTACTATCTACTATCGGAGAAATAAAACAACCCAATTCTGAAAAGTACAAAACGGTGGCAAGCCTGCCAATGATTACGGATGAATTTGGCGAATTGCTGAAGCAATCTGAACAAGAAGACAATACACCAAGTTGCTCATTGGCTGAAGCATTGGAAAAACAGGATTTATTTATCAATTCCTCTTTAACTCAAATGGGTTGTTCATTGTTATGGAGCTTATTCCGCTATGGAATGACCCCATACAGAGGTTTTTTTCACAATCTGAAAGAATTTACTACCCATCCCATAAAGGTCGCCTGACCCCACTCCGATAGCTATCGGAGTGGGCGGCAAAAATGCAATTCCTCGCTTCGGTCGGAAACGCATTTTTGCGATTAAAAAGGTGCAACCACTTTGTCAAAATGTACCTTCGCACAATTCCTTCCCTTACATTTTATCAAACAGGTTCCGAGATTTTTTCGTGGGATATTTGGTATCCCAGTATTTGGTTTTAGATCGACTTCTTTTCTTTCCAGATCTGCGACCAAAGAAAAGATTCTGTGTTATAAACCAAATATATTTTTTAAAAATGATAGAAATTTAATACTATCTCTTCTCTAATTCTCGCTATATAGTACTTAAAAATAACAGTTGATGTTCTAATTCTTTATTACTATGTGAAATTGAGCATAAATTTATACATTTGCCAAATGAAAAATTTATCATTCATATTGGCTTTTATGGTGTTGATTCTATCAACAGCACCATCATGCTTAAGGGAAGATAGATGTATTAAACCTAGACAGCAAACAACACAAAACGACAAACAAGGAAAAGACGGTTGTACGAAATGTTGTTCGCCATTTATGAATTGTAATACCTGTATGGGGTTTGTAATGACCTTTTATCATTTTTCAATTATACATCCAGTCATAGAAACTGAAAAAAAAATAGCACTAAGTTTTATAAAACCTATTTCAGATTTCCCCTATTCTGTTTGGCATCCTCCACAACTTACTTAATGTGTAGCTCTTACAGCACAAATTAATTCGTAACGATGCTTCGCGTTGTTATCCTTATCTATTCACATTAAGTATCATCTTTACAATGAAAAAAATACTCATTGTGTCATTTCTTATGGCACTAAACCTTTGTGCATATGCACAAAACACATTAAATATTGTTGTCAAAAGCATTGAAACAAATGAACCATTAAATGGTGTAACAGCATCTATAAAAGGAACGTCAATCGCCGCGACGTCTGACGAAAATGGGCAAATCACATTAGCAAATATTCCTGACGGATTACAGGGAATCAAATTCAATTATATGGGCTTTAATGAACATATTGAAACCTTAGAATTTCCATTAAAGGACAAGAATGTTATTGAAATCTTACTTCAAGAAAGTTCAGAAGAATTGGATCAAGTAGTAATATCGTCTACAAGAAGTACAAGGAGCATACAAAATATTCCTACCCGGATTGAATTTATAGGAAGTGAAGAATTGGTGGAGAAGGGCAATATGAAACCTGGAGATATTCGTATGCTTTTAGCAGAAAGCACAGGTATTCATGTACAGACCACATCGCCAACAAGTGCGAATGCAAGTATTCGTATTCAAGGGCTTGACGGTAGATATACGCAAATCCTTAAGGACGGTTTTCCCATTTATTCTGGTGCATCAAGCGGATTGGGTCTTTTACAGATACCGCCACTTGACCTTAAACAGGTTGAGGTCATCAAAGGTTCGGCATCCACTCTATATGGTGGCGGAGCGATCGCTGGATTGGTAAACCTGATCTCTAAAACGCCAACTGAAGAAAGAGATTTACGTTTTCAAATCAACGGAACATCAGGCAGAGGTTTGGATATTAACGGTTTTTACGGGCAACGGTTCAATAAAATAGGAACTACTATATTTGCTTCGCACAATCGCAACGGAGCTTACGACCCTGCTCAAATTGGCTTTTCTGCCATTCCACAATTTGAACGCTACGTACTGAATCCTAAATTATTTGTTTATTTCAATGATAAAACGAAAATGAATTTTGGCATCAATACAACCATTGAAAACCGTTTAGGAGGAGATATGCTTTATATTAAAGGTAAGGGAGATAACCTCCATCAATATTTTGAGAAAAACAAAACACAACGCTATTCAACACAATTTGTATTAGACCATTTGATTACTCAAAACAGTTCTTTTCAAATCAAAAACAGTGTAAGTTATTTCAATAGAAATATAACCATTCCTGACTATGAGTTTGAGGGAACGCAAATAGCCACTTTTACCGAAGCCAATTATACCAGCAGTACAGAAAAATCGGAATGGGTAGCAGGAATTAATATATGGACAGATAATTTTAAGGAAAAAGAGTTCACTGCTTTTCCGTTAAGAGATTACAACCAAAGTACATTCGGAGCTTTTGTACAAAACTCATGGAAAGCTACAGATTGGCTTAATGTAGAAGCAGGTATCCGTACAGACTACGTTGTGGATTATGGGGCAGTATTCTTACCGAGAGTTTCAGCTCTTTTCCAAATTGCCGAGGGTCTAACATCAAGAATTGGAGGCGGATTTGGCTACAAAACACCTACTATATTTACGGAAGAAAGCGAACGTATACAATATCAAAACGTATTGCCTATCGACGATAAAACCAATAAATTGGAAAAAAGCTACGGTGCAAATGCAGATATTAATTATCGCATTCGTATTGGAGAGGAATGGTCATTCAGCATAAACCAATTGTTCTTTTATACATACTTGGATAATCCTTTATTACTTGAAAATCCATCTACAAATCTGTATCAGTTCGTAAATTCACCGGGCTACATTCATACCAAAGGAACAGAAACTAATATTAAGATCGGTTATGATGACCTGAAATTGTTTTTAGGTTACACTTATACAGATGCCCGACTAAAGCAATACGGAACAAATACCGAAAGTCCGCTAACACCTAAACACCGCATTAATTCTGTACTGATGTATGAAATAGAAGATAAGTGGAAAGTTGGTTTGGAAGCCTATTATTTCAGTCCTCAAAAACTAAATGACGGGACTATGGGAAAGGATTATGTTATTTGCGGATTGATGGCTGAAAAGATTTGGGAGAGATTTTCTCTATATGCCAATTTTGAAAACTTCCTTGATACACGACAAACTCGCTTTGACAGTATCTATACCGGAACAATAAGCAATCCCGTTTTTAAAGACATCTATGCCCCATTGGACGGGTTTGTAGTTAACATAGGTATAAAATTAAAACTCTAAGCAGATGAATAAAACCATATTCAATATAAATAAAATGGATTGCCCTAGCGAGGAGCAATTGATTCGTATGAAATTGCAAAATTTAGATACGGTAAAATCATTGGAATTTGATATTCCCAATAGAAAACTGGACGTTTATCACAATGAAAACCCAGGAACAATTTTATCCGCTTTGGAAGCACTGAACCTAAATACAACATTGATTTCTACTGAAGAAAGCCAAGCAGTCTTTGCAACAGATACAAACAATAAGCAACGGAAACTGCTTTGGACAGTACTGCTTATAAACTTCCTCTTTTTCGGATTCGAAATGTCGTTTGGTATTCTTTCTAATTCAATGGGATTGGTAGCGGATAGCTTGGATATGCTTGCCGATAGTATTGTTTATGCCCTGGCATTATTTGCCGTTGGTGGCACGATAGAAAGAAAAGGCAACATCGCCAAATTTGCGGGTTACTTTCAAATTCTATTAGCTGTTATAGGATTTATTGAAGTTATCAGACGTTTTATAGGAATAGTGGAAAAACCGGTCAAATTGACCACCACTTTCCAGTGTAAATTGACCACCAGTTCCGGAGCAAACTGACCACCACTTTCCAGTTCAAATTGACCACCT
>NCET01000153.1 GCA_002280815.1 Flavobacteriales bacterium 32-34-25
ACCCAAGCTGCACCTGAATATCGAAAAATCCCTTCTGATTTAGAGAAATTATATGTAAAAAATGAAGCTGGCGAAATGGTTCCTTATTCGGCTTTTATGAAAGTTGAAAAACATTTAGGTCCTAACGAAATTACCCGATACAACTTGTACAATTCGGCAGCAATTAGAGGATTACCAGCTAAAGGTTACACCTCTGCGGATGCTATAAATGCAATTAAAGAAGTAGCTCAATACAAACTTCCGAGAGGTTATGACATTGCCTGGGAAGGATTGTCTTATGACGAAGCCAATAGAGGAAATGATGCTTTGTATGTATTCGGAATTGTATTGGTATTCGTTTATCTGGTTTTAGCAGCACAATACGAAAGCTTCTTATTGCCCTTGGCTGTATTGCTATCCTTACCTATAGGATTCTTTGGTTCATTCGCTTTGTTACAATTAATGGGATTATCCAATGATGTTTATGCCCAAATTGGAGTCATCATGCTTATTGGTTTACTCGGTAAAAATGCCGTACTAATTGTGGAAGTTGCCGTCCAGAAACGGGCTCAAGGCATGAGCATCGTGGATGCCGCCATCGAAGGAGCTAAATTGCGTTTTAGACCTATTTTGATGACATCATTTGCCTTCATAGCAGGATTAATCCCGTTAGTTCTTGCTACTGGAGCTGGTGCTATTGGTAACCGAACTATTGGAGGCTCTGCCATGGGAGGAATGCTCATTGGAACCTTATTTGGCGTTTTCATTATTCCTGGATTGTATTACACATTTGCCAAAATGAGCGATGGCCGTAATTTGATTGAAGACGAAACTTTCGAACCTGTATCAGAAGAATTTATGAGAACAAGCGAAAGCAGTCTGAAATTAAAGCTTAGAGCCATAAACAAACAATTGAAAAAACTAATGAAAAGAGAAGAAAATGAATAATCTAATTTTCAAATTTATAAACATAAGGTCAGTCGTAGCACTGACCTTATCCGCAATCGTCTTTCAAAGCTGTGTTCCCACAAAAACAGTCCGTGATGAAAAAAAAGATTTGCCAGAGCAATTTCAGAATGTAGTTTCTAAAGACACCACAAATTCAGCCCAAATAAAGTGGAAAACATTTTTTAATGATAACAACTTAGCTGCACTTATAGACACTGCTTTAGTCAACAATCAGGAGCTAAATATTCTATTGCAACAAGTAGATATGGCTAAGAATGAAATACAGGCAAAAAAAGGAGAATATCTACCATTTGTTGGTATTCAAGCAGCTGCCGAAGTTGAAAAAGTGGGACGCTACACCAGTCAGGGAGCTAATGATGCCAATACAGAAATTAAACCAGGAGAAGAATTCCCTGAACCTTTACAAAATTATAAAGTGGGTGCATTTGCAAGCTGGGAATTAGACATCTGGAAAAAACTTCACAATGCTAAAAAAGCAGCTGTCATGGAATACCTTTCTACTGTTGAAGGGCAACATTTCATGGTAACGAGTTTAATCGCTGAAATAGCCGATTCGTATTATGAATTGCAGGCTTTGGATAATAAACTTGCTATTCTTACGCAAAACCTAGAATTGCAAAACAACGGCTTGAAAACCATTCGACTCCAAATGCAAGCAGCCAAAGCAACAGCTCTTGGCGTAAAAAGACTCGAAGCTGAAGTGTATAAAAACACTAGCGAATTGTACAATGTAAAACAAGAAATTGTAGAAACCGAAAACAAATTGAATTTCTTAGTGGGTCGCTCTCCACAACACATCAGTAGAGATTCTGAACAATTTATAGACAAAAAAATAGATACTATGTACGTAGGCATTCCTTCACAGCTCTTGACTAATCGTCCTGACATTAGACGAGCGGAATATGAATTGCAAGCAGCCAAACTGGATACACAGGTTGCCAAAGCTAATTTTTATCCGTCATTTACGTTAAGAGCTGGTGTAGGATTAGAATCCTTCAAAACAAAATACCTAACATCAACTCCTGAGTCATTGATTTATGGTTTAGCTGGTGATATGGTAGCACCTTTAATCAACCGAAATGCAATTAAAGCAACTTATTACAATGCAAACGACAAGCAATTACAAGCTGTTTTTGATTATGAAAAAACCATTTTAAACGCCCATATCGAAGTTTTAAATGGCTTATCAAAAATTGAAAACTTAAAGAAAAGCTATGAGCAAAAAGAAAATCAGGTGATGGCTTTGACTAATTCGATCGAAATTACCAATAAACTTTTTAGTGCCGCAAGAGCCGATTATATGGAAGTCTTATTGACGCAACGTGATGCTTTGGAATCTAAACTACAACTAGTAGAAACCAAAAAAGAGCAATTAACCGCCAAGGTTAACATGTACAAATCTTTAGGCGGTGGATGGAATTAATCACCATTTTAACAAACAACAAAGCCACTCTAAACAAGTGGCTTTGTTGTTTTTGTACAGAAATTTTTATTGAACTAAAACATATTTTTTCTGTTTTTCATCAAACTTTAAAACACTACTTTTTATGCTTTCTTTTTTGATTATTTCTTTTTCGCAATCTTCATCCAAAGAATAGTCTTTAAACTTTGTTTTAACAGTTATATCATTGAATTTTGTTGTCAATTTATCACTAATAATGAAAACGCTTTTTGATGTTTCGAACCAAGCACTTTTACAACCATCTATACCTCCGTTATCACCATTTGAACGTTCAAGTTCAAAATCATGAAGTACTTCAACTATTTGATTATTTCTAAAATAATAAAGATTTATTGAATCCGAACTAAATGGATTAACCCTTGAACTTCCGCTATAACTATATCTTATCCCAAAAGCTCTGGTATTTTTATTCAAATAATAAAGTCCTGTATCAATCTTTAATTCATCAAGACACATAGCATCAGAAGTCCATTCTGCTTTTTTAGTGTATTTCGTTTCAATTGATTTTGTAGATTTATTCCAAACCAAAATGTTATTATCTATATCAAAACAATAATCACATTCAGGGTCTATATTTGTTTTTACTGGTACAAGAATAATTACTTTTTCTTTTTGTTTAGGAATAACTTTTAAGCATATTTTATCCGTCAACAAATCTTTTTCGTTGACTTTTAAAAATCCAATTGCTTTGTTAATGATTTCTTTATCTGACAATTCCTGACCAAAAAATGAGCCTGTAAAAAGAAATAGCGTAACTACCAATATATTTTTCATATAGTAATTTGGTTATCTAAATGTTTGACTACTACAACAGCTGACCACTAAAAAACTGATTACTGAACACTTTTTAAATCCCTTTTTCCTTCATTTCCAGAATCACATCCGAAGCACTTTTAAAAGTTGGGGCTTGTTCGATAATACTTCCCACTCTTTTCTTGTTCAGTTTAAAAACCACATCGTTTTCTGTGGTAAATAACAAAGCACTTAAAAAAGGTTTGTTCATATAAGAAGCCAGAATAGGATAAGCTTCGTCTAAGCTGTGAAAACTTTCAATTTCTTCGGTTTTATAACGAGCAATTAATGAAAGACTAAACGCATCATTTTCCAGCAAAACAGGACGAACGTAGATGTTTTTCAATTCGGTATCCCCAATGGTTTTTGCCAGGGTTAATTTAGCAAAAGTTTTATCTTCAATACTCTGTTTTACTCTTTCCCAAAAAAGGGCAAATATAGGCTCGTATGACATGTTATTTTTTAAATTTTTAATTTGCTGCTTTCTGCTACTGCAAACTGAATACTCTTTTATTCTCCTGTAAAAACCGCTTTTCTTTTTTCTAAAAACGCTTTGGTTCCTTCTTTGAAATCAACCGTTCCAAAACATTTTCCAAAAGATTTTATTTCGGTTTCAAAACCATTTTCGCCTTCTTTGTAATTGGCATTAACGGCATGAATAGCCATACCAATTGCTACAGGCGAATTTTTAATGATTTTTTGAGCTATTTCATTACAATAATATAATAATTCATCCTGAGCAACAACATGATTCACTAAACCGGTTCTGTAAGCCTCCTCAGCTGTTACCATTCCTGCCGAAAGAATCATTTCTAAGGCGCGGCCTTTGCCTATTAATTGTGGCAAACGTTGCGTTCCACCATAACCCGGAATAACACCCAGAGAAACTTCTGGAAGACCCATTTTAGCATTATCAGATGCCACACGAATATGACAAGCCATAGCCAGTTCTAATCCGCCGCCAAGAGCAAATCCGTTAATGGCTGCAATAACGGGGACTCTCAAATTTTCGACAAAATTAAACAAGGTATCTTGACCTTGAGCTGCCAACTGAACTCCCTCTTCTACCGAAAAACCTGCAAATTCAGCAATATCAGCACCGGCCACAAATGCTTTTTCGCCACTACCCGTTAAAATAATAGCTCGTGTATCTTGATTTTGTTCCAATTCCTCAAAAGCATGATGCAACTCTTGAATGGTAAGTTTATTTAAAGCATTTAATTTTTCAGGACGATTGATGGTAATGGTTGCAATAGTATCCTCTTTGGCAATCAAAATATTTTTGTAATTCATTGTATTGATTTAAGAGTTAATAATGGGTAGAGAAACCGTAAAACGAGTTCCTTTTCCGTATTCGGTTTCAAAGCTAATAGTGCCTTTGTAATTTTCGATAATATTTTTTATAATTCCTAATCCTAATCCCATACCACTGTTTTTTGTGGTAAACTTAGGTTCGAATATACGATTTATATCCTCTTCTTTTATCCCAATTCCGTTGTCCTGAACAATAATTAATACATTCTCTTTTTCTTTTTTTACCCAAACGGAGATGGCTTTATTCTCCTGTTCCTCAGGAATGGATTGAATGGCATTCTTGACTAAGTTAGTAATAATTCGAATCAATTGAGTACGGTCTATTTTCGAAATAATCTCTGGAGCTTCACGTTCGAACACAATATTATTCTCATTGAAAATATCCAAAGCCAATTCGACCACATCCACCACATTCAAGGTTTCGTTTTGTTGCGCGGGCATCGAAGCAAAATTAGAAAACGCCGAAGCAACAGCACTCATTGTATCAATTTGTTGAATCAAAGTTTCGGAGTAATCATTCATTTTCTGCTTGATATTTACATCTTCAGGATTAAATCTTCGTTGAAAACTCTGTACCGTCAATCGCATGGGTGTGAGTGGATTTTTAATCTCATGAGCTACCTGTTTTGCCATTTCGCGCCAAGCTTCTTCCCTTTCACTCTGTGCTAATTTTATAGCACTTCTTTCTAATTCATCCACCATTTGGTTGTAACCATTAATCAATAAATTGATTTCTTTACTACTGGCTTCCAGAACAATTTTCTCGTTTTTTTGATTCAAACTGGTTTCATTCAACTTGTCTGAAATGGTTTTCAATGATTTTGTGATATAAGACGAAAGAAAATAAGCCAAAGCAAAAGCCACAATTAACATGAAAGAATAGACCTGTCCCAGACGAATAAGAAAACTATTGAGTTCTTTTTCATAAAAGCCATCATCTTCTTGATATGGCAAATTTAAAACGCCAAGTGGTTTGAATTTATCGTCTTTGATTTGAGTAAACGAAGATCTATTTTTAATTCCGTTGATAGTTTTAATATCTACATAGCGTTTTTCAACCGAAGAACGAACCAATTTTAGAATATATTCAGGAATAGGCGGCGAAATTTTATCTACCGAAAAAGATTCTTTAGAGGATTTCAACAACTTTCCATGAAGATCATAAATATTGATTTCAATATTATGAATGTGAGCCAACTCGTGAATTTTATCCTTAAAAATCAACTCCAAATTTTCTGTCGAAAGCGGATAAGTTGTAGTAGAAAGAACAAAATTAATGTGCTCCTTAACAGCATTTTCCTTGCGTTCTAAACGTTCTATATGATACTCTTTAGCCTCATTTTTAAACTGAATAATCGAAATAGAAGCTAACAAAACAGAAGAAACAATTATCACTACGATCATCGAAAGAAAAATTCGAACTCGCAACGAAAGCATCGATAATTTGAAGTTTCTAAACATATTTTTTAGTGTTCAGTATTTAGTTTTTAGTGTTCAGTGCTAACTGAATACTGATAACTGCTCACTGTTTTCTCTCTCTTATTCTTTTGTAAAATTTAAAACCCAGCATAATTAAAACCGAAAACAATACAATCCCAATTACACCATAAATCCAATTTACAGCATTTTTTAGAATAACCAAAAAAACTACGGCAAACAAGATAATTGTTGCGCCTTCGTTCCACAAACGCATGAAATTAGTGGTGTATTTTACTTGGTCGTTTTGTAATTCATTGAATATTCTGTGGCATTTATAATGGTACAAATACAACACAAAAACAAAGCCAAGTTTTACGTGCATCCAAGGCATTTGCAACCAGGCATTACCCATTTCGGTAAAAAACAACATCCAAAAAGCAAAAAAACTGGCTAAAACCGCCGATGGCCAAGTAATAATATACCACAAACGATAGGTCATTAT
>NCET01000520.1 GCA_002280815.1 Flavobacteriales bacterium 32-34-25
TTATTGTTGGAAAACTATTTTGCGAAAAACTATTTGTGAAACTAAAGAACAAAACAAAACAGGAAATAAAAATTAAATCCTGTTTTGATAGTATTCTATATTTGAGTTTTATAAAATTCATTTTAATTGTAGATTACAAAATTTAGATTTTATACAAACTTGTCATTTCAGAAATGGCAAATTTTGAACTAAATTTAAACTTTATTGCAATAAAACTTTCAATAAAGTTTCTTTATTATTCTCTGGTTTTGTCCAATCTACTTTTGTAGCAGGTTCAATTCCGTTAATATATTTCTCGATATTGGTATAGCCATCACCATTCAAATCGCCATTAGCATCCGAAGCATCTTTTGGATTTAAACCGTATTTTTTCTCCCAGGCATCAGAAATTCCATCATTGTCTGAATCTTTATATGCTTTTCCTTTGTAAACTGGATAACCGCCCACTTGATCTGGATGTGTGATAATTCCTTTTTTATAGGAATCAGCATCTAATCTTCTTTTTATATATTCTTTTCCAATAGTGTTCTCTAAACCGTCTTTTGCGTCAATTTTTCCTGTGCGAACTTGTTTAATTACTCGTTCATCAACTGCGTCTCTTTTTGGAAAAGTAGCTCCTACATTATTCAACACAAATTCATAAGCCGCTTCAGCACTCATAACAGTAATTTGTGGCATCGGGAATGCTTTGTTTTGTTTGATAAAAGCCAATTTATCTTTGGCTTGTTCCAAAGTTAAATCTTCCAATTGAACCCCACCATTCCAGTTGTCCTTAGTCACTTCGGGAACGCCATCAATATAATTTCCATTTACATAAGCACGTCCAAAAGTTTTTGGAACCATATAACCTGATTCCGGTTTTAAGATTCGGTAACGAATTGGCTCATCTTTTGGAGTTATAGGTCCTGGTTTGAAATAATTATTAATGATATTAAACATCGAGCGGTAATCGCCTCCATCTAGAGAACGATTCCACCAGTTAAACACCACATTGTTGACAAAATTGAAATCGCCATACATTCCGATAGAACAGTTTCTGGAGATATTATTAGCCCAAAGATTACGCATAAAAGTACTGTTTAGTCCTCCAATAGTACTCCCGAAAGCGTGATTATAAGTATCTAAACCTTCTGACGAAATGGTGTTTTGAATGGTAATATTACAAGCCGGTAATTTTTCTAATTTGGATGTACTGTTAGCCTGAAATTGATGACGGTACAAAGAAATATTTTCGTCTAATCCCCAACTTACAGAGCAATGGTCGATAATGACATTCCCTATTACATTTCCACCCAAAGCATCATCTCTACGAGTTACCTCAGTCGCTCCTCTTCTAAAACGCATGTGTCTGATAACAACATCATGGGTATCTATCAACAATGATTCTCCGGCTATACAAATCCCGTCACCAGGAGCAGTTTGA
>NCET01000521.1 GCA_002280815.1 Flavobacteriales bacterium 32-34-25
AAATTTTGTTTACACTTTAGATTTTAATCTATTGTTTGGTTTTGCCGGAATATTTGTATTGCTATTTTGTTCTGCAGTAGTTTCGGGTGCCGAAGTAGCCTTGTTTTCGCTTTCGCAAAAAGATATCGACGATACACTTCAAGAAAATGTTTCCACTGGAAAAATCATATCTGAGTTATTGCAAAAACCTAAAAAATTATTAGCAACGCTTCTTGTGGCTAATAATTTTATCAATATTGGAGTTGTTATTTTGTTCTCCTTTATTGGTTCTGATTTGTTTGCTGCTATTAGTTCTCCTTTGTTGAAATTTATTTTTGAGGTAATCTTTGTTACTTTCTTGTTGTTGCTTTTTGGTGAAGTTTTGCCAAAAGTATATGCCAGTAGAAACAGTGTTAAGTTTGCTAAAAGTATTGCTTATCCTATTTCGCTTTTGGATCATTTTCTAACACCAATAAGTGTTCCTATGCGGGCTACAACCGTTTATTTGCATAATAAATTAGGAAAACAAAAGACTAGTTTTTCGGTAGACCAACTCTCGCAGGCTCTAGAACTTACTGCAACCGATGAAACGTCAACTGATGAACAAAAAATATTAGAAGGAATTGTGTCTTTTGGAAATACCGATACCAAGCAGGTTATGAGTCCAAGGATTGATATTTTTGCTTTGGAAATTACCGAGACTTTTAGCGAAATATATACTAAAATTGTTGAAAAAGGCTATTCCAGAATTCCAGTCTACCGCGATAATATTGACCAAATTGAAGGTGTTTTGTTTGTGAAGGATTTATTGCCTCATATAGATAAGGTAGAATTTGATTGGACAACTTTAATAAGAGAACCGTTTTTTGTGCCCGAAAATAAAAAGTTAGACAATTTGCTTAAAGATTTTCAGTCCATGAAAAGTCATCTTGCAATTGTGGTGGATGAGTACGGCGGAACTTCGGGTTTGGTTTCCTTAGAAGATGTAATCGAAGAAATTGTGGGTGATATTAGCGACGAATTTGATGATGAGGATATTAATTTCTCTCAAATAGATGACAGAAATTATCTTTTTGAAGGTAAAATAAACCTGAAAGATTTTTACAGAATTGTTGATGTAAACGAAGAAGCTTTTGAAGAACAAAAAGGAGAAGCCGAAACCTTAGCAGGATTTATTCTGGAGATTTCAGGGAATTTTCCAATTAAAGGCCAAAAAATCACTTTCGATAATTGTCTATTTACCATTGAGGTTGTGGATCAAAAACGTATCAAACAGATAAAAGTTACTATTGATGTTTAATTTAAAATGTACCAATAAAAAATCCAATTATTATACTCCTGCTTTTGTAATTGGTGTTTTAGGTTTGTTGATGTTTTCAAGTTGTAAAGATGAAGTGTTGCCAAAACCTTCCAGTTATTTGCGATTGGATTATCCTGTGGC
>NCET01000154.1 GCA_002280815.1 Flavobacteriales bacterium 32-34-25
GTGGTCAATTTGAACTGGAAAGTGGTGGTCAGTTTGCTCCGGAACTGGTGGTCAATTTACACTGGAAAGTGGTGGTCAATTTGACCGGTTTTTCCAATTTGACAAAAAAATTGCTCTTGAAGTGGGTGGATACGACACTAAAACCGTGGGCGAAGACATGGAAATCATTGTAAGAATGAGACGCTACATGGAAGAACAAAAAGTAAAATACAGAGTGGCTTATATTCCAGATCCTTTGTGTTGGACAGAAGCTCCAGATAATTACAAAATTTTTATCTCTCAAAGAAACAGATGGACTCGCGGTACGATTGAAACACTTAAAAAACACCGAAAAATTGGATTTAATCCTAAATATAATTCATTAGGAACACTTAGTTATCCGTATTGGTTTTTATTTGAAAGACTGGCTCCTATTGTAGAAGTTTTTGGCTTATTATATTTTTCAATACTGATAATAACAAACAATGTTGTTTGGGAATATGCAATAGTATTTCTTATTTTAGCCTATCTTTTCACGGTACTTTTTTCTATCATTACCATCATAACAGAAGAACTTACCTACCACCAATACACTAAAAAAGGAATGGGCTTACAACTAATAAAAACTGCTTTTACTGAACCGATACTCAATCATCCTTTTATTTTGTATGCCGCAATAAAAGGCAATTTTGACTATTATTTCAACAAGTCCATCAAGTGGGGAGAAATGACCCGTAAAGGAATGAGTAATATTTAATTTAAAAAAACACACAAATTATCATCGATGGATAACAATCAACAATTAAAGAATTCCTTTAATTACGGCTATTTGTGCATTTCAATGCTAATCACTTTTTGGTTCATTAGTGTTTTCGAAATCCTAGCTAAAATCTATACCGGAATTGAAATTCCAATTACTACAATTGCATTATTTTACAAGCTAATCAATGATTTCTGGGCGGTTTTTATCATTAGTGCTCTATTCCTGCCTTTATATTTAGCTTTACATTACAGCCAAAGAAAATGGAAAGACATACCCGTAAAAATTATCTTTTTATTAATTATCATTGGGCAATTTGCTCTAACAAAATACCATTTAACTACATTAGTCAATCTTGGAGCTGATTTTTTAGGATATTCAACTTCAGATATGTACACAACTGTTACGGCATCTGAATCATTTTCAATTCTATATTTTGTTCCTTTTATTCTTTTTCCACTCTTATTTTGGGGAATTAACAAATTGATTTCAAAAAAAATAAACTCAAAAAATCTAATTAAAATTTCAGGAACTACTGCTGTTATTTGTCTTGGAATTCATTTTTTTATCCCGAATGTTTCAGAGCCACAGTTTCAAAATAAGCTTGCCTATTTTACAAATGATATCATCCGATTTCAAGAAGATAAAAAACAATTCAGTGCTGCCAATTTAAGTTATAAAAAAGAATATCCATTATTAAAACCTTTTTCAGCCACACCTGATGTTCTGGCTCCTTTTTTCGAAATTAAAGACGAAAAACCGAACATCGTAATGATTATTGTAGAAGGTTTAGGCGATGAATTTATTGGCAAAAATGAATATCGTGGTTTTACTCCTTATTTAGATTCATTAATTCCAAAATCGTTGTATTGGGAAAATTTTGTTAGTAATGCAGGACGAACTTTTGGAGCCTTGCCTTCCATTTTAGGTTCATTGCCTTACGGCGAAAAAGGTTTTCTGGAAATGAAACCTTTGCCTGCTCACAGCTCATTAATTAGTATTTTAAAATCAAATGGCTACAACACTGCTTTTTATTGTGGGGATGAATCTAGTTTTGACCACCGTATTAATTTCTTAGAATACAACAATATTGATAATGTAATAGACATCAATAAATTTGGTGCAAATTATCAAAAAACAAAAGAAAATGCTGAAGGTTTTTCCTGGGGGTATCCTGATGCTGAAATTTTCAAAAAAACACTTTCTGAAATTGATACTAAAAAAGGCCCTCGATTAGATATTGTCATGACTTTGACTAATCATGAGCCTTTTAATTTCCCTGAGAAACAAGAATACCTAAAAAAAGTAGATCATATTATTAATACCAATAAGTCTCTTAAAGTATCTAAATCAGAAGTTGAAACTTATAAAGATATCTATGCTTCCTTGTTGTACACCGATCATTCGATTCAAAAATTCATGGAATCTTATGCTAAAAGACCGGATTACAAGAACACTATTTTTGTAATAACAGGAGACCACCGTTTGATTCCAATTGCCCAAAAAGACAAATTATGTCGTTTTCATGTGCCGTTGTATATCTACAGTCCGATGTTGAAAAAAGCACAGACTTTTAAATCGGTTTCTTCTCATTGGGACATTACTCCTAGTTTACTTTCGTTTTTAATGAATAATTATAAAATGAATAAACTGGAAAAAACAGCCTGGATGAGTTCAGGATTAGACACGGTTAAGCGTTTTAGAAATATTCATACCATTCCTATTATGCAAAATAAAGGAGTAATTAACGAGCTTATTTACAAAGACTATTTGTATTCAAATGGGGATTTATTTAAGATTAATGAAAACTTTGAAACCACAAAAATTAGCGACAGTGACATCCTAAAAACAATTGAAGATACTTTACTTGAAACTAAAAAACTGAATGCTTATTTAACTCAAAAAAATAAAATCATTCCAAAATCTTTGTTGATTTACAGTAAAGCTTCATTCGAATTTTCAAAAGAAGAACTAGCATTTATCAAAAAAGAAACCAAAGGTTTAAACAACGATAAAATATTCTTTAAAGCAAGAGATTTGGCTTTTAATAGTCAAAGAAAAGAAGCCCGTTTATTATGCAATTACATCTTAAACGAATTACCTAATTATGCCGATGTTAGAACCTTAAAAGGCCGAACACTGGCTTGGGATAAAGATTATAAGAATGCCGAAAAAGAATTACTAGAAGTAATAAAAAGAACTCCTTTTTATTATGACAGCTACCTAGCTCTAATGGATATTTATTGGTGGACTAATCAAGACCAAAAAGGAATCGAAATTGCAAAAAAAGCCCTAAAAAATGAGGTCAAAAATCCAGAATTAGGTATTAAATTAGCAAAAGCATACCAAAGGACAAATCATATAGCCATGGCTAATAAGGCTATTGATAGTATGCTGAAAAAAGATCCTAACAACAGCGAATACATCAAACTCAAAAAAGAATTGAAACAATGATAAGTAAACCAATTATCAAATTAACCATACTGTTGTTATTTACTTGCTTTTTTCAAATGCAAGCACAAGAAGTACCGTACAATGGAAATCCCGATACGTCCTTTGAAACAGCACGTCAACTGGCTTTTAATCAGCAAAGAAAACAAGCACAGGACACCTTAGTAAATATCTTAAAAAAATATCCTGACTATCATGATATTCGTTCATTCTTAGCTTCTACTTATGCCTGGGATGGCGATTATAAAAAAGCCCGAAAAGAGTTTGCTTACGTAATTGAAAAAGCACCACAAAACAAAGAAAATTGGATTGCTGCCATTAAAAATGAGTCATGGAGCGATGCACATTATGAAGCATTAGAAATGTCTAAAACAGCTCTAAAGATTTTCCCAAACAATCAGGAAATTACCTTACTAAAAGCTGCTGCGTTAAAAAACACTAACAATCCGCTTGAAGCACAAAGTACCGTTAAAGATATTATCGCTAAAAACCCCGAAAACCAAGAAGCCAAAGAATTTCTGGAAAATTTAAATAGTACACTTCGAACAAATACTATTGGAGTTAGAGCTGCTGTAGATTTATATTCTAAAGTATTTGATCCAATGCAATATTATACTTTGAGTTATGGCAAACAAACAAAATACGGAAGTATTATTGGTAAATTAAATTTCAGCCGTCGTTTTAATGAAAATGGAACTCAGGTAGAAATAGATATGTATCCTAAAATCACAAAAGGATTATACGCTTATGTAAATCTAGGATTTGCAAATACTTTTCTGTTTCCTGATTTAAGATATGGCGCTGAATTGTACAAATCATTACCTCACAGCTTAGAGATTTCTGCTGGATTTAGAACCCTACAATACAGCACAACAACTACTATTTATACGGGAGCTATTGGTTGGTATACAGGAAACAGCTACTGGTCTTTGCGACCTTATTTTACTCCAGGCGATGGAGGAACCAGTACATCGGCAGCATTAAATTATAGAAAATACCGTCGTAATGCTGATAATTACATTAGTCTTTTGTTCAGTATGGGAATTTCCCCTGAGGTCAACCAGTTCATATTTGATGCTAATGATGCTGCCATTATCAACTTAAAAACACAACGCTTAAATGTTGGTTATTTCTTTACAACAGCCAAAGATAAAAATGCTTGGAGCGCACAATTTGACTTAGCACATCAAGAAATAAGTTTTGATCCAGGGAATTATTTTTGGATTTACTCACTTACCCTTTCATGGGATTTGAGATTCAAATAAACTGAATTTTAGAAAACATCTAATCAATCCTATCCAATCGTTATTTTCAAAAAGACTATCTTTGCACAAAATATACGTTTTATGGCTACTTTCGAGCAATTCAATCTTCCCAAATCATTACAAAAAGCAATTGATGAATTAGGGATTACTACCCCAACTCCTATTCAGGAGAAATCTTTTTCTGTAATTATGTCTGGAAGAGATATGATGGGAATTGCACAAACAGGTACTGGTAAAACCTTTGCCTACTTATTACCTTTATTGAAACAATACAAATTTAGTGTTACGCATACTCCTAAAATTGTAGTTTTAGTTCCTACCAGAGAACTTGTGGTTCAGGTGGTAGAAGAAATAGAAAAACTAACTCAGTTTATGTCTATTCGAACTATCGGAATTTTTGGAGGCGTAAATATCAATACTCAAAAAAAATCAGTCTATGAAGGTTCAGATATTCTTGTAGGAACTCCAGGTAGAACAATGGATTTGGCCTTAGACAATGTGGTTCGTTTTGAAGACATGCAAAAGTTAGTCATTGACGAATTTGACGAAATGTTGAATTTAGGTTTTAGAGTTCAACTTACGGCCTTGTTAGCAATGATGCCTAAAAAACGTCAGAATATTTTATTTTCGGCAACTATGACCGATGAAGTCGATGCTATTTTGAACGATTATTTCGATTATCCAGAAGAAGTAACTCTAGCAGCATCTGGAACTCCATTAGAAAAAATCAAACAAATTACTTATAATGTTCCTAATTTCAACACCAAAGTCAATTTGCTAAAACATTTATTAGCAACCAACGAAGACATGAGTCGGGTTTTGATTTTTGTCAATAATAAAAAGATTTCCGACATGCTTCATGAGTCTATCGAAGAAGATTTTGAAGGTGAATTTGGAGTGATACATTCTAATAAATCTCAAAATTACCGTTTGAACACCATGGCTTCTTTCCAAGAAGGAGCACTTCGCGGATTGATTACCACGGATATTATGGCTAGAGGTTTGGATATTTCGAATATTACTCATGTTGTCAATTTTGAAATGCCCGAAGAACCAGAATTGTATATGCACCGTATTGGTCGTACTGGTCGTGCCGATGCTACAGGTACAGCTATTAGTTTTGTCACTCCAAGAGAAGAAGAATCAAAAGTTGAAATTGAAGTGCTAATGAATACCGAATTAGCAATTGAAGATTTCCCTGAAGACGTTGAAATTTCAGTAAAACTTATTGGACCTGAAAAAGACAGACAACCGATTAAGCTTTTAATGAAAAAACCGAAATTGACAGGAGATGGAGCTTTTCAAGAAAAAAGTAAAAAGAACAAAAAAGTCAATTTGGGCGGGCCTGGTGTAACCAAGAAAAAAACGCATGGCTCAGTTAATAGAAACATGTTGAAAAAACAAGCTGCTAAAAAGAAGAAGAAAAAATAAGCGAACAGATTTTAGAAGGCAGATTTTAGAAAGCACAAAAAATTCAGATTTTAAATTAGATGTTATCCATCTTAATCTAAAATCTGATTTTTTTATTCCCACTTCTAACTTCCTACTTCCCGCTTCCTACTTCTAAAAACTTTACTTTGCAAAAACCACGCAAACCGGAGAACACAAATAAATTCTTTTGCCTGTATCTTCAAGAGCACCCGTAATTTTATCTCTTTTAAAAATCACTACATCATTCGAATATTGATGCGCAACTAATAGAAAATTTCCCGAAGGATCAATGGCAAAATTTCGCGGGCCTTGTCCTAACGTACTCGTTTGCCCTAATGATTCTAATTTACCGCTTTTTTTGATTTTGAAAATCGAAATGGTATTCGCCTCTCCTCTATTCGAAGCATATAAAAATTTCCCATCAGGCGAAATATGAATATCGGCTGAACTAAAAGTTCCCTTGAAATCTTTTGCTAAAATAGTAGTTACGTCTATTTTCTTTAATTTCCCATTCGAATAATTAAATGTCTATTTTCTTTAATTTCCCATTCGAATAATTAAATGTAGTCAAACTGCCATCTAATTCTTGTAATAAATAAACTAGCTTTCCATCATTACTAAAGGTTAAATGCCTAGGCCCACTAACCGATTTCACAGCAATACTATCCGAAATTCGCAACGGTTCATGAGTTGAATTCGAATCATAATGATAAGAATAGACCTTGTCCTTTCCTAAATCATTTACCAAAATAAACTTCTTATCAGGTGTAAAATGGACCATGTGAACATGCGGTTTCTCTTGCCTTTCTACATTTATTCCTTTACCAAAATGCTGAATAACTTGTTTGGCTTCAGTTATACTTCCATCTTCATTCTTTCCAAAAACAGCAATATTTCCGCCAGAATAATTAGCAACAATGACATTTTTATCATCATTTATAATGTAACAAGGATCAGCCCCCTTAGAATCTTGCTGATTTATTAGGTTGATTGCACCACTTTTGGCATTAAATTTAAATGAACTTACCGCACTATTAGCACCATTTTCATTAACAGCATATACAAATTGATTATCATTAGAAACTGTTAAAAAACTAGGATTAACAACCGTTGAAGAAGTATTTTTAAAACTAAAATCGGCGGTATCTACATCAAAATCATAGACGTAAATACCATTGCTTTCGCAGCTATTCGTATACGTTCCAATAAGTAAATTCAATTTATTTTCTTGGGATTGAACCAGAATAGAAAACAACAACACACAT
>NCET01000522.1 GCA_002280815.1 Flavobacteriales bacterium 32-34-25
CCGATTTGAAGAAGTTCTGGAAGTCATTGATAACATTGCTTTTAGAGCCATGGACGAACGTCTGGAATTCTATTTAAAACGTCATGCTAAAGCTTGTGGCTGCAAAGAAATCAATTTATCACATCAGGAAATTGCTCTCGAATTAAATACTTCCAGAGAGGTGATTTCTCGTTTACTAAAAAAAATGGAACAACGTGGTTTGGTTAATTTACATCGAAATCAAATTGAATTATTAATGTAATTTTTGTCCGTGTGACAAATGTTACTGTGGTTAGCCGAAATACTCCCAACCTTTGTAAAAAAATTACAAATGGAATATATCGGTTATTTTGCTTCAATAATTATTGGGCTTTCATTAGGATTAATTGGTGGCGGTGGTTCTATACTTACAATCCCTATTTTAGTATATTTATTTAAAGTCGACCCAGAATTAGCGACTAGTTATTCCTTATTTATTGTTGGCGTTACGTCTTTATATGGAGGTTACAGCCATTACAAACTGGGTAATTTACAACTAAAAACTGCCTTGTATTTTGCTATTCCATCAGTGATTTCCATACTAATTATTCGAGAAGTTATCTTTCCACAAATTGCCAACACTCTATTTACGGTTGCTTCTTATGCGGTTTCCAAAGATTTATTAATCATGATTGTCTTTGCTATTCTAATGATTAGTGCTTCAATATCGATGATAAAAAAGAGTAAAGTTGAAATTACAAACCATACAACTAATTATAGTCAGCTGGCTTTTATTGGTTTCCTGGTAGGAATTGTAACTGGATTTCTAGGCGCTGGTGGTGGATTTTTAATTATTCCTGCCTTGTTGTTTTTTGCTAATTTACCCATGAAACAAGCCGTAGGAACTTCGCTATTGATTATTTTCATCAACTCGGCAATAGGCTTTGCTGGCGATTTGTACCTCAACACTCCTATTGATTATAAGTTTCTACTATTAATTTCAGCGATGGCTTTTATCGGAATGTTTATTGGAATCCTGCTTTCTAAAAAAATAGACGGAAACAAACTGAAACCTATTTTTGGATGGTTTGTATTGGTAATGGGGATTTATATAATTGTTAAAGAGGTTTTACTGTGATGTTTTTAAGCACGAAGATTTTTTAACCGCAAAGAATAATAAGGTTTCACAAAGTTCACTAAGAAAAGTTTTAACCGCAAATTACGCAGATTAGCACAAATTTTTAGACTAATTTCATAAAAAAATCCGCAGCGTAATTTGCGGATTTTGGTTTAGTAATAAATAGTATTCAGAAATCTTTTTTGTCAAGAAATCTTTTTCAAAAAATCATTGAATTCAACTCTTTTACCTTTATCCAATTCTTCAATTCCTTTTGCTATTTCCTTTTGCTCTGACAAACTTAATTCATCCCAAAAATCAACATTTTCCTTTTGGATAAA
>NCET01000523.1 GCA_002280815.1 Flavobacteriales bacterium 32-34-25
TTTCTCTATTGATTCTCCAAAATAAATCGCTACACCATAATATTGGTATAAATACAATACCATTCGTTCGAAAATATGGCAAATAGGTAAAAAACTCAAGGCGCGACTCGCTCCAGCTTTGAAAGGAATTCGAGGAGCGCTACCTAAAACATTAGAAACAATATTTTGGTGCGAAAGCATTACACCTTTAGGGTTTCCAGTGGTTCCCGAAGTGTAAATTATAGTTGCTAAATCTTCGGTTTTGATGTTGTTTTTTCGAACTTCTACTTCGTCCTGATTGCTTTGATCTTCCCCAAGTACTAATAATTCACTCCAATTTTTACAATTGGCGATTGTATTGAAGCTGTAAACTTCTTTAAGATGAGGTAATTTGTCTTTGGCTAAGTTTATTTTTCTTAAAACTTCTTCATCAGATACAAAACAATAGCTCGCTTCACAGTGATTCAGAATGTATTCGTAATCGTGTTCAGAAATAGTAGGGTAGATAGGAACTGTTTGTGCGCCAGTTTGCAAAACACCAATATCAACGATGTGCCATTCGGTTCTATTGTTAGTAGAAATGATAGCAATTTTATCGTCTTTTTTAATTCCCATTCGCAATAGTGCCCTTGAAATACTATTGGCTTGAGCAATATATTCTTGCGTAGAAATTTTTACCCACACACCATTTTGCTTTGAAGCTAAAGCATCTGGAATTGAAGTAAACTCATCTTGTTGATGGTACGGAAAATCAAAAATTCGGGTGATTGAGTTCATGGTTATAGTTTTGGAATCCTAATGCAAAATATAAAAAAATAACCGAAGTTTTGTTGTTTAAAGTGTAAAAAAAATGTGTTAATTTTAATTTAATATGCTAAAAATAACAATTTCTTTAATTGGCGTAATCTTTAGTTATAGTATTCAATGCTGTATTTTTAACTATTTGATATTGAGGAGTTCATTTTTGTGTATTATTTTTTACTAATTTAATAGCGCTTTTGTAGAATTATCCATTTGATATTATTGTATAGTTTTTATCTATTAAAAAACGCATTTGGATAAATTTATTGTTGTTAAATTAGCAATTCAACATTCAGAAAATAATAATATAAATAGTTATGGAAAACACAAACAATTCAAACAGTGGTGGAAAATGTCCGTTTTCAGGAGGTGCTCCTAAACAAAGTGCAGGTAATGGAACTCAAAACCATAATTGGTGGCCTAATCAATTAAAAGTTGATATTTTACGTCAGCATTCATCAAAATCCAATCCAATGGATGAAGAATTTGATTATGCTAAAGCATTCAAATCACTAGACTTAGAAGCTGTAAAAAAAGATCTTCATGCTTTAATGACTGATTCTCAAGATTGGTGGCCTGCAGATTTTGGACATTATGGACCATTTTTTATTCGTATGGCATGGCATAGTGCTGG
>NCET01000155.1 GCA_002280815.1 Flavobacteriales bacterium 32-34-25
AAATTGGCACTATTACAGCTAAAAGACTAGAGGACACTAAAACCGTTAGTTATACTGTTTCTGGAAGCAATGAATATAATGTTACTGTAAACGGAGTTGTTAGAAACTACACTACAGCAAGCAGCGAAGCTTCTAAAATTGAGATTGATGCTAATTTGCTACAACCAACAAATACGGTTATTATAGCAAGCAACAGCGATTGTCAAGGAATTGTTGAAGACCAATTTAATATCAATCCAGCAATAACATTGTATCCAAATCCAACAGCTGATGTTGTAAATATTGAAAACGTATCAAAAGGTTTGATTCAAGTTTATACTAATTCAGGTGTTTTATTAATGGAAAAAAATGCCGAAAACACAAAAACTATCGACTTAAAAGGATACGCAGCAGGGATGTACTTAGTGAAAATTACACAAGGAGCAAACGTAGAAACATTTAAAGTTATTTTAAAATGAGAATAATAAATATAAAAACAATATTCCTTTTTATAGGATTAGGACTCTTGGTTTCTTGTGGCGGTGGCGGAAGCGATTCTCCCGATGAACCAGAGGTAAAATTACCAGCAAAACCCGCTTTGGCTTTACCTGTAAATGGTGAAACTTGTAGTGATTTTACAGTAGTTGCAAATAATGATGCTAAGGCCGAAATTCGTTTCACTTGGGCAGCAACAGCTAATGCCAGTAATTACATTTTAAAAGTAACTCAAGCAGGAACTCAAGTAGTCAATCAAACACTTACAACTACTACTTACAACGTTGTTCTAGACAAAGGAAAAACCTATTCTTGGACGGTAACAGCTAAAAATAGCGATGGTGAAAACATCAGTGCAACCAATTCTTTTACCACACCAGGAAATCCTGTGGGGAATTATGTGCCTTATGCAGCCGTTATCAACTTTAATGTAAATAACGGAACTAGCATGGCTTCACTTTCATGGGTGGGAAAAGATGAGGATTCTACGGTTTCTGAATTGAAGTACGATATCGAAATTAAAGAAGACAATATTGTAATTCAATCATTAACAAACAAAACGCAAACTTCGGTAGCTGATTTTGTGGCAAAATTGAATTCGACGTATCGAATAAAGATCAATACTATTGATAAAAACGGTTCGTTTTCTAGTTCAGTTTTAAGTTATACTTACGAATAAAATCCATAAATTAATTTTTAAAAAGCGGCTCGTATTCTAAAGATTACGAGTCGTTTTTTTTAATCCCCATAAATTTGAACATCATCTACTTGAAAAGTACCATCTAAGGCTAAATCTTTTCCTGAACCTATGTATTTAAAAGCAACATTTATCTTCCCTGCATAAGCAGATAAATCAATCGCTCCCGAACCGATGAATTCATTCCAAGGAGTTGCTTGATTAGGAATTCTTGCAGCAACTGGAATCCAAGTTGCCGCATTAATATTGTGTCCGTCAAAATTAGTGGAGATATAAACTTCAAGTGTGTTTAGTGGAGAATCAACATCCAGATGATCTTGAGCAGTTCTAAAAGAAAGACTTTCATTCGAATGCGTATCCATATCTATTTTTGGAGAAATCAACCAAACAATATTCGACACCACTTTTGTTCCTGTTATGGCAAATTCGGCATAACCATTTGTCGAAGAAATCCCTCCTTTCCACACAATAGCTCCCGCTTCAATAATATTACTCCAACCCGGTAAACTCAAATTAGTTCCATCTGAAACCGATTGAAAATCTTCCACAAAAAAAGGAATATTGCGGTTTCCAAGCATTACAATGTCGGTTTCTTTTCGGGCAATCAACTGATAATCGGTATCGAATTTAGTCAAAACACCTCGCACTTTTCCACTTCCATTGGGCACAATGCTTGTTGAAAAATCGGCAAAACTACTGGTTCTAAAAATGAGTTGATTACCGTTTTTGTCTACCAAATTCCAATTAGTCGCTCCACCCACATTATTCGTTTCTTCAAAATAATGACGCCCAATAGCAGCTTCTGTAAACTGTACATCCGATAATTCAATCAGCGTGTTTAAATGACTATCATTAATTTCGCCTAAATTAATTGAACGCACCAATTGCTCTTCTTTCACATTCGTACAAGAAGCATTCAAAACCTTTTTATATTCATTTTGCGAAAGTCGCCCCACTCCGCCTTGGTTAAAAGCATTCACATACAAACTGCCAATTCGTAAACCGCCATAATACAAATCAGTATATTGATTTTTTAATTTCACATACACCTTATTCCCTATTCGAAAATCAACATACAAATTAGTCGCATCTACAGGAACACTAAATCCTATTGCTGGAATTGTGGCTGTAGCCAGGGTTTGAAACGAAATGGTTTTAAAAAAATTACCGTTTTCATCGCTGGAAACCACATAGGCTTCAATTACATCATCATAAGGATATTGGGCAACGATTTCGGCAGTAGTTTCTTTAATATCAGCTACAGTTTTGTTTACGGTAAAATCAGGCTGATTGCAAACTAACTTCGGAATTTCCGTTGCGTCATTGGTACAAGACCCTAAAACAAGTATCATTAATAAAAATCGAAAAGTATAGTTTTTCATAACAGCTAAATTTTAAATTAGAAACTGAAATTGAGATTCACAAAATACGTTCTGCCGTATCCATAAAAATATTTATTACCAAAAGAAGGCGTTCCGCTGGAAACATCCTGATTGAGCTGCCTAAAATTAGCATTCCGGGCTTGCTCGTATCCGCCCGTCTTGTATTTGCTGTCCAGCACATTATTAATACTCACAAAAAGTCCTAGAAATTTTCCTTTAATACGCCAGGACTTTCCACCTATCAAGTTGAGTAAACTCACGGGATCAAATTTTTCTTGTTTCAATAATTCGGCTGCTCTTTCCTCGGTAGCTTCGGGGAAAGGAAATCCGCTGGCGGGATTAATATAAAACCGATTGGTTCTGGAAATAGGCGAAACATCAATATAATTCTCAGCCAAATAATTGACATTCGTTGCTATCCACCAATATTTGGGATCGCGATATTCCAAACCCAAACTATAAGCCTGTTGCGGCATTCCAGCTTGTTTGTAATTTTTTAAAAGTGCCGTTCCAAAATCAAAAGACGGATTGGTGTTTTCTACCGAAGCCACCGCATCGTTATTGATGCTCACATTTGGATTACTATCATAGGTAAATTGTCCATACCCTGCCGAAAAAGTGGTTTTTAAAGTGGAACTGATTTGGTATTCAAAACTAAATTCAGCACCTATATTCTTTTTGTTCAAATGCGTCAAAGTCTGACTCACAAAAGCATTGGTATTCGTATAACCTGCTTCGTTATCAAAAATTCCTTCGGCATAAAAAAAGCTAATTTTAGTTGCATCTTTAATGGTCGAATAATAGGCTGTAAGTCGCGTTTTAAGTTTTGGAGTTCTAAAAACATAAGTTGCATCCACACTATTGAGTGTTTCACTTTCTAAACCATCAACTATGGTATTGTTCAATCGAGCATTCGAAAAACTACTTCTCAAATTTGGTGCTTTGGTCAGATGAGCGGCATTAAAATTCAAAGATTGTTTTCCTGAAATTTTAAAAAGCATTCCACCTTTGAAACCAAAATTCTCAAAGTTCAGTTTTTGGCTTTTGCCAAAGGAAATCGTTTCATAGATTCCATTTTTATATAAACCTTCGCGTTGATAATTAGTTCTGGAAAAAGACTGCGCCAAATAAAAATCTATTTTATTGTATGAAAATTTAAACTGGGTGAAGGCATCTAACACCGCTGCCGAAAGTGTATAATTATAACCATAAGTATCGCCAACTTTCACAGCTCTGTTAAGATTATTCAAATCCGATTGCGCCTGAGTTCCGCTATAAAAACCATCAATATCTTCGAAAAAAGAACCGCCTAATAAGTCCAGTAACTTTTGATAATTATGCGATTTCAAATCCCGATATGAAATTCCAGCATTCACAATCAAATTTTCACTAAGCTGCGAATTAAAGTTTGAATTAAACGCCATCGTTTTATCATCTGCTCGGTCTTCGTACAACACATAATGACTTTGAGCGGCTTCATAACCTATGATATTTGAATTTTCATCAATCACAGGATTTTGATTGGCTCGATACATAGCTTCCCAATCCATTTGAGGATTAGCCAAAAATGCCAATCTGCTTTGCACAGCATTGTCATAATCTGGAGTGAAATCTCCAGAGAATTCGCCATTATCAGCAGCATACAAAGACGTATAATAACTCGGCATTTTTCTAAAATAAGTAGGATCAGGACTATTAGCATTTTGATAATCAATATTACTATTACCGACTTTTCCAAACTGATACAACACTGCCGAATTCAAATTAGTATGATCATTTATCTTAAAATAATGATTCAACATCACAATAGGTTCTTCGACCGTTCTTACTCGGGCATTCCTTTTTTCTCCGTTTTGGTAACCCCAATAGGAATTGTAAGTTTCGCTGGTTAAACCAGTCACTTCAGCCGTATTGGGAGAATTTTTTCCGCGTTCGTTTGGTGTATAAAATCCTGAAATATTTATCGAATGTTGGTCGTTTAATTTCTTTTCGATACTTAGAAAAAGAGAATTTGCATCATAATTAGTTCCTTCAAAATGGCCTTCCTGAGCATAACGTTTTCCTGCCGAAATAACATAAGCCCAACCCGAATTACTCATTCCCGAAGCATGAGTCGCCATGATTCTAGCTGTGTAATTGGTATTGGTTCCTGATAATGTGATTCGGTTTCCTTTTCGATAAATAGAGGCTCGGGTATTGATTTGCTGTGTTCCCAAAATTCCTCCAAAAGTATAATCAGACGGAGCAGTTCCAATGGAAAATTCCTGATTTCGAGTAGCATCATTGAGTCCGCCCCAGTTGTTCCAATTGGGTCTGCCATCATAAATTTTGTTCATGGTAACGCCATTAATCATCGTAGTGGCATTTTCACTATCCAAACCACGAATTCTAAAACGAGCTTGTCCCCAATTGAAAGCCGCGGCTTGCTGAAAAGCATCTCTGGAAGATTGCAATAATCCCGAAGTATTTTCGGAACTACTGTTGTCATCGGTTAAATCGTCTTCAAAAAGCTGAATCAAAGCAGCTTGTTGGTCTAAAACCTGGTCTAATTCTAATAAAATAGTTCCTAAATCTATTGCTAAAGTATTTTCAATTGAAACTGGAAACAAAGCATCTTTATAACCCTGACTATGAAAAAGCACTAAATAATCGGCAGCTGGAATGGATTCGAATACAACAATTCCTTCTGAATTCGTTAACTGCGTAAAATTGGTATTCTGAATAGAAACTACGGCAGCAACTATTGGTTTTAGTGTTTTGGCATCTAAAACCTTGACTGAAATTCGAGCTTGATCTTGTGCTAATCCTAAATGGATTGCCCCAATACCAAAAAGTAAAACAAGAAAATATTTCATAAACCCAAAAAATTAACCGCAACTATTCTTTATAGATAAGAATATCGCATTATCCTACAACTTGAAAAAAGTGATTTCTAAGCATAAAAAAATATTCCGAAAAAGGAATATTCTCAATAAGTATGGATTGTTGTTTTTGGAAATTGGCTCTAAACCTAAAACGATTTAACCAATTTAAAAAGTGGTGGTATTAAACAACTTGTAAAAGTCAGTTAGCACTTTTTAACGAATTAAAAGTAAGAAAAAAATTATTTACATGAGATTTTTTTTGATGTTTTTTTATTTTTTTCTTGGTTGACCTAAATAACACTTTAAAACAGACCGCTCCTACGGAGCTAACAACGGAAAAAACATCTGTTTCTACACACATATCACTCCTAGCGGAGTTATTTAAAGTCTTTTCGGGACTCTCTGTTTATAGTAATAATTAGCAAACTCCATAGAACTAACTATTTATTAAAGAATTCGTATAACAACATACATTATAAACTCCTCTCGTCACTAGCCCCGATAGAAGTGGAAATCCTTGTTTACCGGGGTTCGGCAAACAAGATTGTAGCGGATAGCGGGAGATAGCTCCTTATAAAAAAATTAAAACTTATTGAATCACTTTAATTCTTGGCACAAGAAAAGCAATGATTATTCCAAAGATTCCAATGAAAGCAAATGAAAATCGCAGCCCAAACAATTCGGCTATGTAACCAATTACAGGCGGCCCCATTAAGAATCCCAAGAAACTCACACTGGATACTGCTGTTAATGCTTCGCCAGGAGGAATTGTTGGGTGTTTTCCAGCAATGCTATACAATGTAGGTACAATAGTTGAAACTCCTAATCCAACCAACATAAAACCTATGGTTGAGGGAATTAAATATGGAAAAAATACAGATGCAAAAAGACCTGTTGAAATCAATATTCCTCCTGTTTGTATTACTTCATAATCATAAAAGAAGTGTATCCTAAAATGATTAAAGGTCCTGGTGCTTCAACAATATCTTTAAAGTAAATTCCGCTCCAATCGAACATAATTCCTTCGCTTGCCATGGATCCAAAACCAATAATTCCCAGCCAAACTAAGGACATATCTGGTTTTGAAAATAGTTTTTTCTTCTCGGCAACTTTTCGTTTTTCTTTGGCTTTAACCAAAAATTTATAATTGAACGCAATAAGCAAAAGCGTAATAACACCAACAATAATAAAATGATAATAAGGTGTCAGGTTTAAAGCTAACATCCCTAATCCTACCAAAGCACCTGTAAAACCTGCAAAACTCCACACGCCATGAAAAGAAGCCATGATGGTTTTTTTGAAAAGTTGTTCGGTATAAACACCTTGCGTATTTACGGCTATATTATTCATGTTTCCGAAGATTCCAAAAAAGTACAATCCTAAAGCCAGTTGCCAGGCATTGGTAGCCAAACCTAAATTAGTCAAACAAAAAGCATACATACTCAATGACAAAATCACCAAACGATGACTTCCATAACGAGTAACCAACTTACCTGAAAACGCCATCATGGTCAATTGTCCTACCGGAAGTGCAAATAAAATAGAACCTAAATCGGCATCACTAAGTTGGAGCGCGACTCTAATATCTGGAATTCTACTCGCCCAGGTTGCAAAACACAATCCCATGCCAAAATAAAAAGACGAAACCGCAATACGCACTCTATTGAGATAAGAGAGTTTGGCGTTTCTAAAACTCTTTTTTATCTTTCCTTGTGCTCTAAAGTTTCCTATAAAATTTAATCGTAACAAAGGCTTTGGGTTTTATTGATTTACAGCTGTAAAAATACGAAAAGCAAACTTGGCACTTTATGAATTTGGTTTTAGTAAGCTATAATACATCGTTATCGTTTATAAGTTTAACAAATAAATGCTAAAAATTAAGAAAGTCTTATTAGTAAAAATGACACACTGATAAAACTTATTTTAACTAAAACACTGTGTGTTTTTTGGCTAAAGCCAAAGACAATTAAAACCTAAAGCCTTGTTATTTACCGCAAATTGCACAAATTTTCACAAATTAATTTGCGAAAATTTGTGCAATTTGCGGTGATTTTTTACCTTCTAAAGTAAAACAGCTATTTATGTAAAAAACTATAAACCAACCGCTCTTTTCTCTTGACTACTTTGGATTGCTGCTTCTATAATTTGCATTACTCTTGCCCCATCTTGAGCGGTAACGGGTTCAACAGTATCATTAATAATTGAATTGTAAACGCCATCAAAAAACTCATAATAATTCCCTTGAAGCGTTGGGATTTTGCCGTGCATGATTTTGCCGTTAATTTCAGTGTGTAAAAAACCTTCTTTTTCTAATGGTTCTGTTCCCCAGGAATCCAAATTGGGTTTCTTCATCACTTTCAAATCGTCTTCCTGTACATCGCCGCGTGGCTTTAAGAACGAACCTTTTTTACCGTGAATCACATAGGCAGGATTAGGCTCACGCACAAAGAAACTCGCTTTCAAACGCACCCTGAAATCAGCATAAAACAGCAAAATATCTACCCAATCATCCACAACTGAGTTTTCGCGAGTAGTTCTGATATCTGCAAAAACAGCTTTTGGAAAACCAAACAAATACAAAGCCTGATCAATTAAATGCGGCCCTAAATCTTTCAGAATCCCCGAACCCGAATTTACAGTTTCCTTATGTAGTTTTGGACTCAACAGCGGATTGTAACGGTCAAAATGGAATTCGGCTTCCACAATTTCGCCCAGAGCGCCGTCTAATAAAATTTGGCGTACGGTCTTCAAATCGCTGTCCCATCTTCTATTTTGGAAAACGGCTAACTTCAATCCTTTTTCTTTGGCTAAAGCCGCTAATTCCTGCGCTTCGGCAACAGTTGTTGTAAATGCTTTTTCAACAATGGCATGTTTTCCTGCTTCCAAAACTCTTTTGGCGTATTCAAAATGAGTATCAATTGGCGTATTTACTACAACCAAATCAATTTCGTCGTTTGCCAAAATTTCGTCAATAGACGCGTAACTTTTTACATGTGGATAATCTTCCTGAATTAATTTTTTACTTCTTTCCCAGGAACCTAATAATTCTAAACCGGGATGTAATTCTAAAAATGGCGCGTGAAATACTTTTCCCGACATTCCGTAAGAAAGTAAAGCTGCTTTTATTGTTTTCATATATTTTAATATTAGATTTTAGAATGTAGATTTTAGATTTGTTCGAAATAGAAAATTGATTTTAGAATTCTAAACTCTA
>NCET01000156.1 GCA_002280815.1 Flavobacteriales bacterium 32-34-25
ATACCGTACCGCAGTTGGCAAAGCCCCAAAAGGCGTATTCCGCTTCAAACGTCCTGATGAATTGGCAGCAGAAACCATTCAGCACATGATGAATGAATTACCTGATTTCGACAAAAAACGCATAGATGATGTTATGGTAGGAAATGCCATGCCTGAAGCCGAACAAGGTTTGAATTTTGGACGTCTCATTTCATTAATGGGATTAGAAATCAATGATGTTCCCGGTGTAACGGTCAACAGATATTGTGCTTCAGGAATAGAAACCATCGGAATGGCAACAGCCCGGATCCAATCAGGAATGGCAGATTGTATTATTGCCGGTGGTGCCGAAAGCATGAGTTTTATCCCAATGGGCGGTTACAGACCTACTCCAGATTATGCTGTTGCAAAAGCAGGTCACGAGGATTATTACTGGGGAATGGGACTCACTGCAGAAGCTGTTGCCAAACAATTTAAAGTTTCCAGAGAAGACCAAGATGAATTTGCTTATCATTCGCATCAAAAAGCACTAAAAGCCCAAGCCGAAGGGAAATTTGACAGCCAAATTGTTCCTATTACAATCGAACAAACTTTTGTTAATGCAAATGGTAAAAAAGAAACAAAATCTTATGTAGTCAATAAAGACGAAGGACCTAGAGCTGATACTTCGCTAGAAGCTTTAGCTAAACTAAGACCAGTTTTTGCCGCTGACGGAAGTGTAACGGCAGGAACTTCTTCTCAAATGAGTGATGGTGCTGCCTTTGTTTTGATTATGAGCGAAGAATTGGTAAAAGAATTAAACCTAACACCTATAGCACGATTAGTAAATTATGCTTCTGCAGGTGTTGAACCAAGAATTATGGGAATTGGCCCTGTAAAAGCCATCCCAAAAGCATTAAAACAAGCAGGATTACAATTAAAAGATATTGATTTGATTGAATTAAACGAAGCCTTTGCTTCACAATCCTTAGCTGTAATTAGAGAGTTGGGATTGAATCCTGATATTGTAAATGTAAACGGAGGTGCCATTGCATTAGGTCATCCTCTGGGTTGTACGGGAGCAAAATTATCCGTGCAATTATTCGACGAAATGAAACGCCGTGGCAATAAATATGGAATGGTAACCATGTGCGTAGGAACCGGACAAGGAGCAGCTGGGATTTTTGAATTGCTTTAGGAAGATCAAAGAGGAAAGAAGCAAGATACTAGACGTACAAGATAATGAATCATAAATTAAAAACATACAAAAAGTAGAAACCATGGCAGATACAATTGAAAAAAACGTGACTCGTGGTGGTCAGTTTTTAGTTAAAGAAACAAAATGCGAAGACATCTTTATTCCAGAAGATTTTTCTGAAGAACAAAGAATGATGCGTGATATGGTCAAAGAATTTGTTGACAAAGAACTTTGGCCTAACAAAGATCGCTTTGAAAAAAGAGACTTTGCTTTTACTGTTGAATGTATGCACAAAGCTGCTGAACTTGGTCTTTTGAGTATTTCTGTTCCGGAAGCCTATGGCGGAATGGGAATGGGATTTGTCGATACAGTTTTGGTTTGTGATTACATTTCAGGAGCAACAGGTTCTTTTTCAAGTGCTTTTGGTGCGCATACTGGAATTGGAACACTTCCAATTACATTGTACGGAACAGAAGAGCAAAAACAAAAATACGTTCCAAAACTAGCTTCCGGTGAGTGGTTTGGCGCTTATTGCCTTACTGAACCTGGAGCTGGAAGTGACGCTAATTCAGGAAAAACAAAAGCCGTTTTGTCAGAAGACGGAAAACATTATAAAATTACAGGACAAAAAATGTGGATTACCAATGCTGGATTTTGTTCACTTTTCATTGTTTTTGCCCGAATTGAAGATGATAAAAACATTACTGGCTTCATTGTAGAAAATAACCCTGAAAACGGAATTTCTACTAATGAAGAAGAGCATAAATTAGGAATCCGTGCTTCATCAACAAGACAGGTGTTTTTTAATGAAACTAAAGTTCCTGTAGAGAACATGCTTTCGGAAAGAGGAAATGGGTTCAAAATTGCGATGAATGCACTGAATGTAGGACGAATTAAATTGGCAGCAGCCTGCTTGGATTCACAACGAAGAATCATTACTGGATCTGCTAAATACTCGAATGAAAGAGTACAATTTAATGTTCCTATTTCGAAATTTGGTGCCATTCGATACAAGTTAGCCGAAATGGCTACTAGCTGTTATGCTGGAGAAAGTGCCGTTTACAGAGCCGCCAAAAGTATCGAAGAACGGATTTCCATTCGCGAAAACGAAGGTGCTCCACATCAGGAAGCTGAATTGAAAGGGGTTGAAGAATTTGCCATAGAATGCGCCATCTTAAAAGTAGCAGTTTCTGAAGACATTCAGAATTGTTCTGACGAAGGAATTCAAATTTTTGGTGGAATGGGATTCTCCGAAGACACTCCTATGGAAAGTGCCTGGCGTGATGCGAGAATCACCCGAATTTACGAAGGAACCAATGAAATCAATCGAATGCTTTCAGTAGGAATGCTAATCAAAAAAGCCATGAAAGGTCATGTGGATTTATTAGGTCCAGCATCAAAAGTACAAGAAGATTTAATGGGAATTCCATCATTCGAAACTCCTGATTATTCCGAATTATTTTCGGAAGAAAAAGAAATGATCAGCGAGCATCAACAATTATTAATTGCATCGGCTGATATTTTAATCGAAATTTACATGGCTGAATCTACTATTTTAAGAACCGAAAAATTGGCTAAAAAAGAAGGAGAAGCCAATATTAAAGAACAAATAGCTATGGCAAAATTGTATTTGTATAAAGCTGTGGATATTGTCACTCAAAAAGGTAAAGAAAGCATTATCTCTTTTGCCGAAGGCGATGAACAACGCATGATGTTAATGGGATTGAGACGTTATACTAAATACACTAACATGCCAAACATTGTTGAAATTAGAAGAACTATTAGTGCTAAAATTATCGCCGAAAACAAATATTGTTTTTAATCTAATTTGTCGCATATAGTCATAAAAAAACGTCTCGATTTTTTCGGGACGTTTTTTTTTATGTTATATTTTTACTGCTTTTTCTCTTCTTCTAAAGGAAATATTTCGCCAAAATAAGAAATAGATTCTCTATTGTTACTAATAATGGTTAGTGTACTACTTCCTTCAAATGACACAAAAAGTGTCATGTTAAAGAAATCCTGAGATCCTTTGACTGCAACATCTATTTGAAATCCTTTTTTCTGCTTATTGACAACAAATTTTTCTGGTTTCCCTTCAAATTTCAATCCTGTATCACTACCGCCATACCCTAATCCGCTGAATCCTCTACCAAAAAAAGGCATTTCGCTTTTAATGAAATCAGGTTTAAATTTTATAAAATTAGGATTAGCGGTTAAATCAATCATTCGAAAAGACTGCGAGTTTGAATTTCGAGCAACAAACTGAAATTCTTTAGCATCAATGAGTTTTTGTATCTCTTTTTGTTTTTCAACTCTTTTTTCATTTCGAAGTTGTCTTCTTGTTTTTTCTTGAGAAAATCCAATTAAAACATTAAAGCAAAGCAAGAATACAATAGCTATTTTAAGTGTTTTCATAATTTCTTATTTTAATATTAATACAAAATATTTAAAAAGTCATCTAATGTCTAAAGGACTTTAATCCAATAAAATTTACTCGTTTTAAATAACAAAAATTATTCCTGTATTTAGTTAAAAAGTAAAATTGTATGAAAAAAACTAGACGTTGGACTCAAAATTATATTCAAGAAAGAGAAAACGGAATGATTATTACAATAAAAAGATTAGATTTTTAGTTGTTTATCCTCTTCAAATAACAATTTAATGTTCTCATAAGAGTTTTTTAATACTTCAGGAATGTCGTTTGGATGGATCCAGGCTACTTTTTCAATTCCTTCTTCTAATTGCCCTTGAGGTGTTCCTTCAAAATCAGAAAACATCTCAAACCAATGTGTTATTTTTAATTTATAAACCCCGTTACGCTTGAAAACATGATAGGTTTTTTGCAATTTATTAGTGATTCTTAGTAGGTTTACTCCTGTTTCCTCCTCTACTTCACGCATGGCAGTTTGCTCAATTTCTTCCTTCTTTTCGACACCTCCTTTGGGCAAATCCCATTTTCCATTTCGAAAAATAAATAAAACCTCCCCTTTTTTATTATAAACTAATCCTCCACCTGCTTTATTTACTGGGATTTTAGCCTTTAAAGTTTTCATAATCTCCTTTTCATCAGGATGATAGAGATAAGCTTTTTGAATTTTATTTTGAAAAATTTTAACTATAATCTGCTTTATATCAATACTTTCCAATAAAAACAACTGAAAATCTGTCTCTTTAGAGATTTTATTTGTCAAAAAAAGTGGTTTGTCGTTCACAAAAACTTTATACATTTGTACTATGATTTTTAATAAAGATACAGCCGAAAAAACAGCCGAATTGCTTTTACAAATAAATGCAATTAAATTGAATCCTGAAAATTCTTTTACATGGGCTTCTGGATGGAAATCACCTATTTATTGTGATAACCGTCTAATTCTTTCATTTCCAGTTATAAGAAATTATGTGAGAGATGAATTTGCAAAAAACATTGAGAAACAATTTGGAAAACCAGATGTCATTGCTGGAGTAGCAACTGGAGCTATCGGAATAGGTATGCTTGTCGCCGAAAGTATGGGGCTTCCTTTTGTTTATGTTCGGCCAGAACCTAAAAAACATGGTCGTCAAAACCAAGTGGAAGGTTTCTTGCAAAAAGGACAAAACGTAGTTGTAGTTGAAGACTTAATTAGCACAGGAAACAGTAGTTTGCTTGCTGTTGAAGCTTTACGCGCTGCAGGAGCTAATATTAAAGGTATGGCAGCCATCTTTACTTATGGTTTTGATGTTGCCGAGGAAAACTTTAAAAATGCAAAACTGGATTTATATACTTTAAGTAATTATCAAAATCTTTTGAATTTGGCTGTAGCCAAAAAATACATTACTGAAAAGGAAGAAAGTACCCTGAGAGAATGGAGTGTTACTCCTTCTACATGGGGACAAGTGGGTTAGCAATTAAAAAAAATAAAATCATGAACTTAGAAAGTCCAAAGGTTAACATTGAAAAATCGGCAGATGAATTATTTAATTTATTGACCGATATGAAAAATTTCGAGAAATTAATGCCTGAAAACATTGCTAAGTTTGAAGTTATTGGAGCTGATTCTTTTCTTTTTGGTTTAAAAGGAATGCCTGAAATACAACTAAAGGTTACTGAAAAAGTGGCTCCTAACAAAATTGTATTTGGTGCAGCAAGTGATAAAGTTCCTTTTACACTAATAACAAATATTGAGAGCGTTTCGGTTAATTCAAGTTCAGTGAAACTCGATTTTGAAGGAAGCTTTAATCCCATGATGGCCATGATGGTTAAAGGTCCTATTGGAAAATTTATAGAAACACTTGTTTCTAATATGCCTAAATTATAACCAGACACTTTTTAAAAATATATTACAAACCCTTTTAGTTCAAAAACTAAAAGGGTTTTCTTTTTTCTGTATGTCTTATTATTCTCCTTGCTACAGTTATTTATTGGCTGTATAGCTCCAAAAAATCAATCTTAAAATAGAAAAAACAACTTTGCTCTACTTTTCTATTTTAAATGTTCCTCAAAAAAACTTTTATCACTCTACGCTTTACAGCAACAAATTAAAAAAAACACCACTTCAAACAATTACACCCCCCAGAAAAACAACCAAAACTAAAAACAAAATAACAAAAACAAAAAAGCACCCCTATTTATTTATGGGTCAATAAAAAAACCGATATAAATAAATCAAAATTGCAAGCTTAAATTAAAGATTATCTATTATTTTGATTTAATTTTCAAGTATTGACAATTCTTGCTAATTATTGACAAAAAACATCGTTTTAATACTATTTTAAAGCAAAAAGTTGATAAATTCGTCATTATAACACACAAAACAATAAAAAATCATCAAAACACAAATAATATTTTTTTTACCATAAATCAATTTAAAACCTAATTAATTATGAAAAAAATCGAAGCAGTGATACGAAAATCTAAATTTGAGGATGTAAAAAAAGCTTTGCACCAAATCGAGGTTAACTTTTTCACCTACTGGGATGTTACCGGAGTGGGTAACGAACAAGAAGGACACGTATACAGAGGAATTACTTACAGTACTACAGATATCCAAAGAAGATATATTTCTATTGTAGTTTCTGATCCTTTTTTAGAAAGAACCATTGATGCTATACTAAACTCAGCTGGTACTGGAATGGTTGGAGATGGAAAAATATTTGTTTCGGATATTATAGAAACATACCGAATTAGAACCAAGGAAAAAGGAACAGACGCTGTTAACTAATTTTTTATAAAATCATAAAACAATATATTATGGATACGAATGCTGTATTAGACTTAATGTGGGTATTAATCTGTGGAATTCTAGTGTTTTTCATGCAAGCTGGCTTTACCTTAGTAGAAACTGGTTTCACAAGATCAAAAAACACAGGAAATATTATCATGAAAAATTTAATGGATTTCTGTATTGGTAGCGTGGCTTTCTGGGCCATTGGTTACTCTTTAATGTATGGAGAATCGATAGGATCTTTCATAGGAACTCCAAGTTTATTCTTTGATTCTGCTGCCGATATGCACAGTTTATTTTTCCAAACCGTTTTTGCTGCCACTGCTGCAACAATCGTTTCAGGAGCTATTGCCGAAAGAACAAAATTTACAACTTATTTATTTTTCTCTTTACTAATGACCATAATTATTTATCCAATATCAGGAAGCTGGGTATGGAATGCAGGCGGTTGGTTAGCTCAAATGGGATTCACTGATTTTGCTGGTTCAACCTTAGTACACTCTGTAGGAGGATGGGCTTCATTAGTTGCTGCTGCAATGGTTGGACCTAGAATTGGAAAATACAATGCAGACGGAACTTCAAATGCAATTCCAGGTCACAACATTATGTTAGGAGCTTTAGGGGTATTTATTCTATGGATGGGATGGTTTGGATTTAATCCTGGTTCTCAATTAGCTATCTCTGGAGATAATGCAATTGCTGTAGCTGGAATTTTCATCACAACAAACTTAGCGGGAGCTGTTGGTGCATTAGCTGCAATGTTTGTAACTTGGATTATCTACAAAAAACCAGATATCTCTATGACATTAAATGGTGTATTAGCAGGATTAGTTGGTGTAACTGCTGGTTGTGCTGCTGTAAGTCCAGTGGGAGCTTTTTGCATCGGATTAATTTGCGGTATTGTTGTTGTATTCTCAATCGAATTTATCGACAAAAAACTTAAAATTGATGATCCAGTTGGAGCAATTTCTGTTCACGGAGTTTGCGGAGCTTTAGGAACAATCTTAGTTGGTTTTTTTGCAACTGACGGAGGATTGCTATACGGAGGAGGATTTGAAAAACTAGGAATTCAACTAACTGGAGTAATTGCAATTGGTGCATGGGCCATCATAACCTCTTTCATTGTACTATTCATTCTTAAAAAAGCAATGGGATTAAGAGTTACTAAAGAAGAAGAAATTGACGGATTAGACATTCACGAACATGGTTCTAATGTTTACAACGACTAAGAAATATTACCTATTTATTTTTAAAATGAGGCTATCTAAAAAGGTAGCCTCATTTTTTTTTGACACAAAATGATGATTATATTATTTTTATATCGTAATATTGCAATATAAATATATAGCGATGGGAACAACTAAAACAGAACATTTTACAGATACACAAAACGAAATGGCCACTTTAGCAAAAGCCATTGGTCATCCAGCACGTATTGCCATTATTGAATACCTAATAAAAGTAGACAGTTGTATATGCGGGGACATCGTAAATGAGTTACCACTCTCACAACCAACAATTTCACAACACCTAAAAGAACTCAAAAACGCTGGACTCATCAAAGGAAATTTTGAAGGAAACGCAATATGCTATTGCCTGAATGAAGAAGGTTTTAACAAAATAAAACTCTTTTTTAACCATGTAGACAACTACTTAGAAAACAAGAAAAATAAATGTTGTTAATTTTTAAAGCATAATACCATGAAACTATCTGAAATTAAAAAGCAATTGAGCAACGTAGAAACTGTTGCTTTTGTATTACCAAACGGAACTTACGTTCCCGAGCACTTTCACGTAACCGAAGTAGGTTTAATAACTAAAAACTTTATTGATTGCGGCGGTACTGTAAGAAATGAAACAGTTGTGAATTTCCAATTATGGAATGCAAATGATTTTGAACACCGTTTAAAACCTAAAAAACTATTAGACATTATCACACTTTCTGAAAAAATATTAGGTATTGGTGATTTCGAAATTGAAGTAGAATACCAAACCGAAACCATAGGAAAGTACGATTTAGGTTTTAACGGTAAAGATTTCATGCTTTTACACAAACAGACCGCTTGTTTAGCCGAAGATCAATGTGGAATTCCACAAGAAAAACAAAAAATTAAATTATCTGAAATCAATCCAGAATCCAGCTGTTGCGCTCCTGGAGGAAGCTGTTGCTAATCTATTCTCATAAAAAACTTTAAATACAATTAAAAATGACCTCGATACAAACTGCACTATTTCCAGAAATCGAAAAAGTAATCCTTGGTTTTAATTTCGAAAGCATATCCGAAGAGCGTAAACTAGTTTTACAACCATTAATTGATTTTGTACAAACCAAAGCAAACAACAAGCAGGAAATAAGACTGAACCTGATTTGTACACACAATTCCAGAAGAAGTCATTTATCTCAAGTTTGGGCACAAACTGCAGCGGCTTATTATGACATCAAAAATGT
>NCET01000524.1 GCA_002280815.1 Flavobacteriales bacterium 32-34-25
ACCTACAGTAACTCCACCATGACCATGATATACAATATTGTTTCTGATAATAATATTTTCGCAAGGAACAGCGCGATCACGACCGTCTTTGTCTTTTCCTGATTTAATACAAATAGCATCGTCACCTACATCAAAACTGGAGTTTTCTACCAATACATTTTTACAGGATTCTACATCAAGACCATCGCCGTTTTGAGAAAACCAAGGATTACGAACAGATACATTTCGAACAATTAAATCTTCAATCATTAACGGGTGAATGTTCCATGCCGGAGAATTTTGGAACACCGGTCCGTCAAATAATACTCTTTTACTGTTTTGAATACTTACCAATACCGGACGAAGAAAATCATGAATTTTTTCGAAATCTTCTTTGGTTTTCAAGTCCAAACGTACATTTTGATCTGCACCTTCAGAAGCATTCATAAAAACTTCCGATGGATACCAGCTGGTTTTAGACGCATTAAGCACACCACCTGAGGCAATAACTTTTTTCCATTGACTTTCTGTCATCTTGCTTTTTTTAACCTGTCTCCACACTTCGCCTGAACCATCCCAGACTCCTTTTCCAGTAAAAGCAACGTTTTCTAAATTCTTACCATAAAGCGGCGAAATACAACGCCAGGTATTCAATCCTTCAAAACTGGTTTCTACTAATGGATACAAACTTTTGTCAGGTGAAAATTTGATTAATGCTCCTGCTTGTGCATGCAATTCCAGATTACTTTTTAAAATAATAGGCCCCGTTAACCAGATTCCCGGAGGAATAATCACTTTTCCACCGCCTTTTTTAGAAACAGCATCAATAGCTTTAGCAAAAGCTTCTGAATTTAAAACATCACCACCACTTACTGCACCAAAATCTTTGATATTTACGGAATTATTGGGTATAACCGGTTCTTTGACTATTGCCATTTTAAATTCAATTCCTTCGTAATTTGCATTTTGTGCTACGCTGTTTTGCGAAAAGCCCGAAAGCATAATAACAAAAGCAGCAAAAATTAAATTTCTTGATTTTTTTCTCATTCTTATTTTTTTAGGTGTTATTTTTTGAATTTAATGACGAATGTAATCGATTATCCTACAAATATATTTAAAATTAATTGATTTATGACCAATAAGCATACCACTCTTTTCGATACTTTATTGTTAAAATTTATAATCGAAAGTAAATAACACTTCTAACAACAACAAAAGCCCTCTTTTCATATTCTGAAAAGAGGGCTTCGTATTTTATTAGCAATTCTTAATTAGTAGAACTTATACTTAAAGTTGCGGTTTTTAAACCTTTACCAGTAACGGTTAATTCCATATTTCCAGCTTCTTTAAGGGATTGTACTGTAACCACTAACTTTCCACTAAATAGTTTCATTGTTGGTAAATGAAATTGCTCTAACGAA
>NCET01000157.1 GCA_002280815.1 Flavobacteriales bacterium 32-34-25
GGTGTCTGCAATGGCTTTAGCAATACTTTCGTCTTTTAAGAAATGCTGTCCGAGGTGTTTTTTGGCTTTTACTTTATCCATGTTGTTTGTTATTTGCTACAAAGGCACTAAGGCGCTAAGTGTTTTTATATTCCCTTAGTGTTCCGAAATCACTTGTAATTCAGTGCGGAAAGTAAGCATTTTTTCGCCAAAGAGCTTTTGACCTTCTGCCTGAAGTGCCGCATCATCTTCCTTGTAAAATTTCTCTAAAGTAGCTAAACTATCTGTTGTAAACTGAGCCGAATAAGTCACTCCGCCCATTTCTTCTTCTACTAAAACACGAACTAGTTTAGCATTGACAAATTTACCTGTGGCAAGCATTTCAGGAATGTGTTTGTGCTGCATCCAGATCATCCATTGGTCGTGAACGCTTTCGTGTATATTAGTGGTAACGTTGTATATTATCATTTTTCTTGATTTTAGATTTCAGACTTTAGATTTCAGATTCCTATAAGAATCTGAAATCTAAAGTCTGAAATCTGAATTATAAATTCTTATCTCCCCTTAGCTCCCTAAATTTCTTGCGGGCTTCTACAAAATAAATGCTGTCCTGATGATTGAAAATAACCTTCTCATACAGCGGCTTTGCTTTTTCAGCTTCGTTTAATTTCTTGCTGTAGATTTCCGCCGAAAAAAACAGTGCTTCATCAATGTAAATCCCATCGTTATGCTGTTCTATTATCGATTGGTATTGGCTTAAAGCCAAATTGTATTCGCCTATTTTTTCATAGGTTTTTCCTAATCGTAATTGTGTTACAGCTTCAATTTCTTGTCCTCCTTAAACTGTTTCAATGCCCAAGGAAAATCACCTTTAAAATAACTCGTTTTAGCTGCTTTCAAACTCGCTTCATGAGCCACCGCATCATTTTTTAAATCCATTTCAATTTGCGAATAATACAACAACGCCTGATTGAATTTTTCTTCGAAAAGCAAAATATCTGCCAGTTCCATTTTGACTTGAGCCACTTCGTAATTATTCAGTTGCAAGTCCAAAGCTTTTTTTACAATTGCCTTGCCTTGTTCTGGTTTTTTCAGATTAAAAGCCACAAAATGCGCCTGAATCAGCTGCAAAGATAAGGTAAAAGGACTGATTTCATATTGTTTCAGTAAAGTCTCAATTTCGGAGTTTATGGTTGCGAAATCTTTTTCGGTAGCTTTTTTGATTTTTAGCTCCATCAAATAGGAATGTGCCTGAACCAACAATCCTAAATCTTTGGTATTTTCAATTACAAAAGCCAGAATTTCCGTTGCTACTTCCTGATCGTCTTCTTCAATGGCTAAGTTTGCCAAATTCAAAATAGTAGAAAGCGATTCGGGATTGCGTTTGTAAATGGCTTTTTCCTGAATAAAAGCTTTCGAAAATTCTTTTTGCTGTACATAAAACCAACTCAAATACTGATTCCAAAACAAATCTTGATTTTTTTGAACTTTTAGAATTAAAGCTTTTCGCAAAGCATTGCTAAAACTCAAATCCGCTTCATCAGTCATAAAACGTGACAATTGATTCTGAATCATTATCGAACTTTGTGGACTCGCAAAGGATTCGTCCAGGAAAGTGTTAATCATCATTTCATAATTACCCAATTGTCCGTAAAGCAAACCTTGTTGGTAATTAAAATTGTAATTGGGCTGGATTTCGGTAGCGGTTTGATACGCTTTTAAGGCATATTCTAATTGGACTTTTCGTTCAAAAGAATTAGCAATCCCATATACTTCATTGGGATTTTTACGAATGCGTTCTATGGCTTGGTCGTAATAATTTTTAGCTTTTATATCGTTTTTTTGCAATTGGTAATTATACCCCAATTCGACTAAAAGACTTCCTTGATTGTATTTGGTCAATCGGTTTTGGATGGCTTTTTCAGCAACGTCAAACTGTTGTAATTGCTGGTAGCAATCGATGGTTCGAAGAAAATATTGCATGTTTTGAGGAACATTTTCTAACAATTCTTCATAACCGATTTTGGCTTTTTCAAAATCGCCTTTGTCGTAATAATACTGCGCTAATTGTTCGTTTTGCGAAAATGCAAATAGCGAAAATAACAAAGTAATATAAGTAAAGAGCTTTTTCATTTAAAAAGTATTCAGTGTTCAGTTTTTTAGTGTTCAGTAAGCATACTCAAAAAATAATATTCAATTCTTAATACCTGAAAAAATATTAATTAAACCTAAATAGAGTTCTATACAATTGTGTTATTATGGTATATTCCTATTCTGATCACTAAAAAACTGAACACTGACGACTAATTGATAATATCAAATCCGCAGTACGGACGTAAAACCTCTGGAATTACAATTCCTTCTGGAGTTTGGTAATTTTCAAGAATTCCAGCTAAAACTCTAGGCAAAGCCAATGAACTTCCGTTCAAGGTGTGTGCCAATTGGTTTTTACCGTCTTTGTCTTTATAACGTAATTTTAAACGATTTGCCTGGAAAGTTTCAAAATTTGAAACAGAAGAAATTTCTAACCAACGGTCTTGCGCTGTAGAAAACACTTCAAAATCATAAGTCAAAGCCGATGTGAAACCCATATCGCCACCACAAAGACGTAAAATACGGTATGGCAATTTCAATTCGTTCAGGATTTCTTTTACGTGTTCTACCATTCCGTCCAGAGCTTCGTATGATTTTTCAGGATGTTCGATACGTACAATTTCTACTTTGTCAAACTGGTGCAAACGATTCAATCCACGAACGTGCGCTCCGTAAGAACCTGCTTCACGACGGAAACATGGTGTATAAGCCGTTGTTAGAATTGGCAATTCGTTTTCGGTTAACAATACATCTCTAAACAAGTTGGTTACTGGAACCTCCGCCGTTGGGATCAAATATAAATTATCCGTAGCATCATGGTACATTTGCCCTTCTTTGTCTGGCAATTGTCCTGTTCCGTAAGCCGAAGCTTCGTTTACAAAATGAGGTACCTGAACTTCATTGTAACCAGCAGCGGTATTCTTGTCTAAGAAATAATTGATTAAAGCACGTTGCAAACGCGCTCCTTTTCCTTTGTAAACTGGAAATCCAGCTCCTGTAATTTTATTTCCTAATTCGAAATCAATGATGTCGTATTTTTTCGCCAGCTTCAAAAACATTTAAGTTTTCTTCTGGAGTTTTTCCTTCCGGAACAATATCCGCAGGAAGATTAGGTAAAGTATATAGTTTTTCAGTAAGTTCGGCAGCAATTGCATCGGCAGTTTCGGCTAGTTTCTTACTTTTTTCTTTATTGCTAACAGTTTTTTCTTTTAAGATGGCAGCTTTGGCTTTTTCGCCTGCTTTCATCATTTCTCCAATGTCTTTGGACAATTTATTAGATTCGGCTAAGATGTTGTCTAATTCTACTTGCGTAGCACGACGACGCTCATCAAGTTCTACTACTTCTTCCACCGTAGTTTTAGCGTCTAGATTTCTTTTGGCTAAAGCTTGGATTACTTTTTCTTGATTCTCTCTAATAAATGCAATTTGTAACATAGTTGGATTTTTATAACTATAAAATTTCTAATAACGGTAGCAAATTTAAGGAAATGTTTGAGACTTATGGGACAAAGTTTCGAGGAAATATTTTGTGAAAAAATATTTCACAAAGTCGCACAAAGTGAACACAGAGATTCGCAAAGTTTAATTTAAAGTTCTTTGTGAGCCTTTGTAAAATAAAAAGGTATTGTCAAGCTGAAAATTAAAGAGAATTAGGAATGGTGAATTTGAAAACGCTTCCTTTGCCAATTTCGCTTTCAACCCAAATTTTACCGCCGTGTTTTTCAATAAAATCCTTGCACAACATCAATCCTAAACCAGTTCCAGTTTCATCATTGGTTCCTGATGTGGTGTTTCTGTGGTTGATGGCAAATAGATTGGTGATTTTTTCGGAGGCTATTCCAATACCGTTATCTTGTACCGAAAACACAATTTGGTTGTTTTCTCTTGTCATCGAAAGTTGTACTTCGCCATTGTTTTCGGTAAATTTTATCGCATTCGAGATTAGATTTCGAAAAATAGTTTCCAGCATATCCTTATCGGCAAAAGCATATTCTTCGTTTTCTATTTTAGATTCTATGCTGATGTTTTTGCTTTTAGCAATATTGCCCAACAGATTTATCGTTTTATTGATAATTGGGCTGATTTCTATTTTTTTAGGATTAAATTCAAGGCTTCCTGTTTGAGATTGTGCCCAGGTTAAAAGATTATCTAGTAAGGAATAGGCGTTTTTTGAAGATTGATGAATCAGTTGAATAAATTCGTTGGTTTCTTTAGGTTTTAATTGATTGTCATTTTCCAATAACAATTCTGATAGCCCAATAATTCCATTAAACGGACCTCTTAAATCGTGGGCAATGATGGAGAAAAATTTGTCTTTATCGTCTAATAGTTTTTTGACTTGCATCTCTTTTTCTTCCTGTAATAAAAGCAAATAACCCACTCCGCTGATAATCATCATCAAAAATATAATCAGAAAAATGATTTTTTGTGTTGGATCAACTGAATACAGCGTGGTTGAAGTTTTAAAAAGGGGATAAAAAGTTCTAAAAACTAATACTATTAATAATATACTGTAATTAAGACCTAATATTTTTTTAAATAAACTGCTTCTTGTTGCCGTTAAAAATTGTAGAGATGGGAGAATTAGCAGCGTAAAAATAATGACCGACGCTAATGAAACACGAATATTAGCTGCAGCTTCAACAAACACAGCACCATAAAAACACAACAATGTAATAATAAATAACAGGAATTGTATTTGATATGCTTTTTTAGGACTGTCCTTAATCATCATTAACATGGCGACAGATTCAAGATAATAGCTGGTAAAGATTAAAGTATTGGTAATAACAATGTTGATAGGGTTGATGGTTACAGTGTCTGTTCGAATAAAAAATGACAGCCATGCAAATGCCTGAAAAATTTTAGAAAAACCAAATACTAACAAATGAGTTTTATTGTCCTTGTTAAAAAGCGTGAAACGAAAAGTAAAAACCAGCGTAGCTAAAGCAAAATTCCCCCAAAACAATAATCCCATTGTGTTGCGAATATCCAACACAAATAATTTAAAAAATTGATTCAGAGTTTCCATAACTAGCTACAGTTTTATTCTTTAGGATAATCTAGATTTTGTAGTAGTCACAAAAATATACTTATTTTAATAGTATCCTAAAAAAGTGCAAAACTATTTCTATTGTTTTTGGCTGATTTAATGTAGTAATTATTCTCTTTTAATCTCACGACCGATAAATTCTTCTAAAGTAGCAAACATTTCGTCTACCGAAAGTACTTCGGTATCAGGATGGGATTTTAAGAAAGCGGCATTAAGTTGAACTAAATTTTCTTCTAACTCAAAGAAAGTGTCGTTGTTCAATAAATCTCTGGTTGGATTAACGCCTTCTAATTTTCCCTGCAAGAATTTGTTGAGCTTAACACTGCTCATCAAACGGACTTTTTTAGCTTGTTGCTGAAATAATTCCAAATGCTTTTCGGCACCAATTAACTGCAAACCTTCTTCAATTAATTCATTCAACTCTTTATTCCAACCGGATTTGTAAACAAATTGAGCAAAATCACCTTCAGTATGTTGTGCCACATAATAATCTAAATAATAACTCATCAAGGCATCTTCGTGAATCAAATCGTCGTCAATTTTTTCCTCACGCATTAAATTAATTACCGAAATGTTAGAATTAATAATGTCTTGTGGGTTTTCGCTTTTGGCTGCGTTTTCTGAGATAATGATTTTACCGAATTCCATTTTGAGTTTTTTAAGGAGTAGTTTGCAAATTTCGGGCAAAATAAGTTAGCCCCGAAATGTTTTTAATCAGCATTAGTTTCACTGCTGTTTTTTTGCTGATTCATTTTGGTAACCAAAGTTTTCAAACGCAAGGCTTTTGCTGCTTTCTCTTCTTGCAGTTTAGCCTTTTTTCGATTCAATAATTTGGTATGTAAAGCCTTGTTTTTGGTGTTTTTTTCAGATCCTTTTGCCATAATTTATTTTCTTTAAATCTGTTTGCAAAGATAGGAAATGAACTTCTCTTTACAGGATTTGATGTGTGTAAAAAATTGAAAGTATCTTTTTAAAAAATAAACTATCTTAGCAATATGAAAATGAAAGAATCCATACAAATGAAGCTAGCTGAATTTTTGACCTTGTGCAAAAGCCATAAGGTTAAAAACATCTATGCTTTTGGTTCTGCGGTGACTGAGAATTTCAATGACGAATTGAGTGATATTGATTTGTTAATTGAAATTGATTCAGAAGATCCTATAGAGCGTGGAGAAAACTTGATGGATATTTGGGATAAACTTGAAAGTTTCTTTCAAAGAAAAGTGGATTTATTGACTAATTCTTCTATTAAGAATTCAGTTCTTCGAAAAAACATAGACAGTACAAAAATTTTACTTTATGACGGAAAAGAGCAAAAAGTATGTTTCTGATGTCTTGATGGCGATAGACTTAATTCGTCAATTTACTGTTGATGTTACTGATTTTAACAGTTATGAGAAAGACTTAAAAACCCAAAGTGCCGTTGAAAGACAATTGGTGATTATTGGAGAAGCACTCAATAAATTGAGACAAACTGAATCCAACTTTGTAATCGGAAATGATAAACAAATTATTGGTTTTCGCAATCGTTTGGTTCACGCTTACGATAGTATTGATAACTCCATTGTTTGGGCAATTATCAACCGTCATTTGGAAAAATTGAAATTGGAGATTGAAGGGTTGGAAGAGTAAATTCAAAAGAAGATTAACGAAGCATAAGATTCTTTACTTTTTTGCTGATTCATTTTGGTAACCAAAGCTTTCAAACGCAAGGCTTTTGCTGCTTTTTCTTCTTGCAATTTAACCTTTTTCCGATTGAGCAATTTGGCATGTAACGCCTTGTTTTTGGTGTTTTTTTCAGGTCCTTTTGCCATGATTTATTTTCTTTAAATCTGTTTGCAAAGATAGGAAAAGAGATTTGTCATATTTGTTTTCTTTTGTGGATGGATTAAAATCCATCCCTATAACATTTGCCGAGCCTACGGCTCTGGTAGATACGTAAAAGTTCTGTGGGAACGATTATATTGTAGAAACGGATTTTAATCCGTTTTCTAGGAATATTTATAAATTATTAACAAAGACGTTGTCGAAATCCTAAAATCCCTAGCCCTGATAGCAGTGAAAATCCTTTTACTTTTTTCTTTAAAAAGTAAAAGATTGCAACGAATAGCGGGAAATTGCTTCGAATAAAAATTCTATTCCTTATTTTTGCAGCCAATTAATTTGAATTATGCTACAGAATCCAGAAAGATATACCATTACGGCGGCTTTGCCTTATACTAACGGACCAATTCATATTGGGCATTTGGCGGGAGTTTATGTTCCTGCGGATATTTATTCGCGTTATTTACGTTTACAGGGAAGAGTCGTTTTGTTTGTTTGCGGAAGCGACGAACACGGAGTTGCCATTTCGATGAAAGCCAAAAAAGAAGGCATTACTCCTCAGGAAGTAATTGATAAATATGATGGAATTATCCGTAAATCCTTTTCTGATTTTGGAATTGCATTTGATAATTATTCTCGAACTTCGGCTAAGATTCACCACGAAACGGCTTCGGAGTTCTTCAAAAAATTATATGAAAAAGGAGACTTTATCGAAGAAGTTACTGAACAATTGTATGATGCTAAAGCAGATCAATTTTTGGCAGATCGTTTTGTAATTGGAACTTGTCCAAAATGTGGCAACGAAGAAGCGTATGGCGACCAATGCGAAAAATGTGGTTCGACTTTGAATGCTACCGATTTGATTAATCCAAAATCGACTATTACGGGAGAAACTCCTATTTTGAAATCGACAAAACACTGGTTTTTACCATTGGACAGATACGATGCTTTTTTGAGAGAATGGATACTTGAAGGACATAAAAATGACTGGAAGCCGAATGTATACGGACAAGTAAAATCCTGGATTGACGGCGGACTGGAGCCTCGTGCGGTAACGCGTGACCTAGATTGGGGAATTGATGTTCCTGTAGAAGGTGCCGAAGGAAAAAAATTATATGTGTGGTTTGATGCACCTATTGGATATATTTCGTCAACCAAAGAATGGGCTGCGAGAGAAGGAAAAGATTGGGAACCGTACTGGAAAGACGAAAAAACCAAGTTGGTTCACTTTATCGGGAAAGACAATATTGTTTTTCATTGCGTGATTTTCCCGGCGATGTTAAAAGCCGAAGGAAGCTATATTTTTCCTGACAATGTTCCTGCAAATGAGTTTTTGAACTTAGAAGGAAATAAATTGTCGACGTCTAAAAACTGGGCGGTTTGGTTGCACGAATATTTAGAAGAATTTCCAAATCAGCAGGATGTGTTGCGTTATGCTTTGACATCGAATGCACCGGAAACTAAAGACAATGATTTTACCTGGAAAGATTTTCAGGCTAGAAATAATAATGAATTAGTAGCGATTTTTGGAAATTTCATTAATCGTGTGGTGGTTTTGACTAATAAATATTACGAAGGAATTGTTCCTGCTCCGAACGAATTTTCAGAAGTGGACGAACAAACTTTAGCAGAATTAAAAGCCTATCCAGCAGTGATTTCGAGTTCACTGGAAAGATACCGTTTTAGAGAAGCTTTAGGCGAAATGATGAATGCAGCCCGTTTAGGAAATAAATATTTGGCTGACGAAGAGCCTTGGAAAATGGTTAAAACTGATCCGGAACGTGTAAAAACCCAAATGTATGTTGCTTTGCAAATTGCTGCTGCTTTGAGTTCACTTTGCGAACCTTTCTTGCCGTTTACTGCTACTAAATTAACTCGCATCTTAAAAATCGATACTAAATTAGACTGGAGCAGCATTACTGAATCTTCAGACTTACTTCCGGCTAATCACCAAATCGGGGAAGCCGAATTACTTTTTGCTAAAATTGAAGATGAAGAAATTCAGAAACAAGTAGACAAACTGGAAGCTACTAAAACTGCCAATAGTGCTGAAAACAAAAAAGCAGAACCACAAAAAGATTTGATTCAGTTTGAAGATTTTGCCAAAATGGATTTGCGTGTAGGAACCATTTTAGAAGCTGAAAAAATGCCAAAAGCAAACAAACTTTTAATTTTAAAAGTAGACACTGGAATAGATGTTCGTACGATTGTTTCCGGAATTGCCGAAAGTTTTAAATCAGAAGATATCATCGGAAAACGGGTAACTGTTTTAGTGAATTTGGCTCCAAGGGCGCTTCGTGGTGTGGAAAGTCAGGGAATGATTTTGATGACCAACA
>NCET01000525.1 GCA_002280815.1 Flavobacteriales bacterium 32-34-25
TGTAACAGCATTAGGATTATTAGTTACTTTTTCAAAATAATCTAAATTGAATAAATATCCTGTACTTGTTGGGTGTTTAAAAACAAGATATAAATCATGCGTACCTGTTGTGGGTGTAATTGCTGTTGAACAAATTTTAAAATCAGTCCAGCCTGTACTTCCAGATACTGTTGCAGTACCAATTAAAGTACCATCTGCGGCATCTAAGCGATATTCTATAGTACCTCCCGTAGTTCCTGAAGCTTTTGCATCAAAACGAATATCATATTCACTAAATACATGGGCTGCAAATTTAATCCAGGTATTATTTTTAATGTAACCTACATTTCCCGTACCCGAAAGAGCTGCATTTGCTTCTGCTCTTGCTCCCGAAGCCTCATTAAAAGTTTCTGCTTCAATTCGCTGAATAGTCTGCGAAAATCCCATTACTGAAAAGAGTAGCAGCAATAGAAACATAAAGTATTGTTTTTTCATTTTTTGGTTTGGTTTAGTTAAATAGTTTATTATTCCCCTCACAATTCAAAATTTCAATCATTTCAAATCAATTTGAAGGTTCATTAACTTGATTCAAGAATTCTTTTATTTCATATTTTTTTTAGATTTAAGTGTTAGTATTTTTTTGATTATAAAAGCAATCCAAGCAGATTGTTTTATTGGATTATTTTTACCTGACTTTTAACTGATTCTTCTAATTTTACTTTATCAAAAGCTATTTTATTAGCATTTGATTGCAACGAAATTGCTTTTGTTTCAGCACCTCCCACCCAGAATAATTGGTTTTCTCCTGTGGCTTTAAAATTTTCAACAGTTACATTTTGACTATTAGAAAGACTTGCCGCTATACCTGGTTTCTCTAGTCTTAAATCAATATTTTTAAAATCAATTTTGCTGGCATAATTCATTTGGATACCAATATCCGATCGGATAATCAAATTTGTAAATTGAAGATTTTCAACAGGCATTTCAGGGATTCCCATAATCTTCAAAGCCTGCTTGGCTCCGTTGACATAAATGTTTTTGAAATACATATTTCGGAATGCAGGAGTTGTTTCCGAAACTGGCATTTTCTCAACAATGACTTCGCCTGTTTGTGGATCTTCTTTAATCGCTTTTTCAAAATAATACAGGTTAAAATTGATGGCATCTGTTGGAATATTGTTCATTCGGATGTCTTCCATCCAAATGTTCTCAACCACTCCGCCACGACCTCGGACAGATTTAAATCGCAAACCACAATCGGTACCATTAAACGTTAGGTTTTTAGCAAATATATTTTTAACACCGCCCCAAATAGCATCGTCACCCACATCAAAACGGCAATTGGCTACCGTCCCAATTCGGCAGGATTCTATATCCAGTCCATCGCCATTTTGAGAATACCATGGATTACGGATTGTTAGATTTCTTAAAGTCAAATGTTCACATAGCAACGGATTGACATTCCAGGCTGGAGAATTTTGAAAAGTAACTCCGTCCAACAATAGTTTTTTACAATTCACTAAACTTACCATAACCGGGCGAAGTGCCTGCTTGTAAGGTTCCATATTTTCAGCCGTAGGCTTTTTAGGCAATTTATCTTTTTCTTCGTTGCCAATAAATGATCCCTCAGATGGATACCAAATTTTACCATCCTTAGACAAAAAGCCTCCTGATTGAATCAATTCCTGCCATTGTCCATCGGTCATTTTACCAATTTTAACCGGACGCCAAGCTGAACCATTTCCGTCAAAAATTCCTTCTCCTGTTATGGCAATATTTTCTACGCCAACTCCCATAATAGGAGATTCGCATCGAAGCACCTTATTTCCCTCAAAATAAGATTCGATTAGTTTGTATTGACTTAGATCACTCGTAAAAGATATAAAAGCACCGTTTTCAGTATGTAAATTCACGTTACTTTTCATTTTCAAAGGCCCAGTAGTCCACAATCCAGCAGGAATAACAACAACTCCTCCACCCATTTCCGAGCATTTTGTGATTGCTGCATTAATCGCTTTGGTACAAAGTTCCTCGGTATTTGGAACCGCCCCAAAATCGACAATATTCAAAGTATCAGCTTTAAATATTGGAATCTGCACCTCTGGCATTTCGAAAGGAAGATTACTTTGTACAGCTGGCTTATTTTGAGCAAAAATTGGATTACTACAAGAAACAGCTGAGAACATTAGCGCAGCAACAAGGAAGTTCGTTTTAATTTTTATCATCATTAATCTCTCTTTTTCTATTTTATTTTTTGTCTATAATCTTTTGTAACTCAATCCCTGCCATAATAAATGGCCCAACAGCTTTAGCATCGTTATCTCTGATAGGTTCTGAAAGATAATATTCGAATGAGCCGTCACGGTCTTGAGGATTTTTCCCTCCTAAACCTGCAACAGCACAACATTTGGTTATCGAAATAGTATTATCGGCATTTTCTTTGATGAATTGTTTCTGAATTCCATCAAAACCTTTTTTAGCTGATTTCAGATAAG
>NCET01000158.1 GCA_002280815.1 Flavobacteriales bacterium 32-34-25
AATAATTTGAACACAATAGCTATGAAATTTTTTAAAGTATATGAGGAATTTGGGGAAGATTTTATGCAGGAGCATTTAGAATACGAATTAAAAAAATATGCTAACGAAGGATTAAGAACCGATTATCAAAAAGAAATTTCATTGTTTTAAACCCTAATTTAAAAATGACACCAGAACAACTAAAATTAGTACAACAACTTGCAGAATTAGGCGATGTTACCATAGTAAAAAGAGGCACATTAAGTCTTGTTAATGCTATTTCAGAAATGGATAGTAAAGCACTAGAATTAATTTTAGAAGATGATGTTAGTTATCAAGATACTTCCAAAACGATTTTTCTTCAAAAGTTGGATGAAGTTTTCAATGAGTTTAAAAAAGAGGACAAAAAACTCATTGCTTACAAGGGTAAATGCAATTCTAATAAATGTTCAAATAAAAATAAAAATGGTATTTCATTTGTTGGAAATATATCAGGTCGATATATAAATTTCATTATAGAAGAAAACGAAAATGGGTCTGTAAAAGACATATACAGTTGTTCTGATTTTTGTACTAATGAAAATGCTGTAGATAAAAATAAAAAACAACTAAGTTTTACAGTTTATAAAGATGAGAATGTTAGTTTTAAACCCTCTAAAGCTTATACTTTTTCAAACAATAAATCTATTAGTGCAATTAATGAACTTAAAAGATTTAATGATACTGAAATTTCAAAAGAGCAAATAATTACTTGGGTTAAGGATTATGAAGAAACCTATAATTCAATAATCTGGGTAAATATGTTTTACAAAGACCAATCACCTTTTTATAATTACTATCAACACGTCAGAAAAATTTATCAATTCATAATAATTGAAGAAGAAGCTTCCTTTGCTTTAGAAGAATTTAGTTCAGTTAATTTAAATGAAGAAATACAACTATTAAAATGGTTAGTAAAGTTTGAACATTTACAATACAATTTAATATTATTACATCCTAATATCGTTTCAGAAGAAAGTATAAATTCAGGTATAATTAATTTACACCAAGATTTTAAAATTTATTTCAAAACAGAAATATTAAAAAACTGTATTGGTTTAGAAGAACTTTTCGATAAATATTATTATGAAAAACTAAACAAATACAATACACTATCAAAAGAAGAACAAGAAAATCAAATACCTTTTGATGATGATTACGAAAAAAATTCATCCTTAAAATACCATTTACAAATAAGAGGAATTATCTAATCATTATCTCATTCAGCTGCACAAAATCCTCGTTTAGTCCAAGTATTCCTAAACTCGAATCTTTGTTTGCTTCATTTCGTTAATGACTATTTCCACAGCTGTTATTAATTTTCTTTTATGTTTGCTGTAATTTATTAAAAATAAACAAGTTAATCTTTTCTATAGTAGTGTCCATATAACTCCAAATTCAGTATTTTTGCATAGTGAAACAATCAGTAAACATAGCAACAATTTTTCCCAAACACTTATTTTGGGATATGGATCACAGTAAACTTCATCTGGAGCAAGATATGGATATAATTATTCCTAGAGCAATGTATGCAACCGTTCCAGGCACTTTTGAAGCGAATATTGAAAAATTAGAATTATACTATTCCAAAGAAGATATTCTATATCATTTGCAAAACACCAAAGAGGGAATAAGCAATAAAGTATGTGAATTGGTAGCAATCAGATACGGAGTAAAAAAGTTCGCTCGTTTCAAGTTATAAACGTAAATTTTATCCGTTTAAACCCTATTAATGGAAAATAGCCCTGCTCTCCGAAGTTTGTAACTTCGAAGCAAAAACAATAAACCTACGCCTCCAAAGCTTCGGTACAAATTTATAATCTCCATCATGACTAATACTTCTAAATATAGAGAAACCTTATTGCAGTTTCTGGACATTGACATAGATATAAAAAATATAATGAATTGGATTGAGTCGCAACCGGATCTGGAACAGCCCGATATTTTACGTGAACTAAGATCCATATTTCTTGAGAAACATGAAAAAACAGGAGAAACGCATTGGCTCAATTTTGCCAAAAATATTGAAAATGGGATTGATGATTTTGAAGAAGAAATTCTCGATGAAAAGCTTCACAAAAACCTCTTTTATACCGAGCTAGAACATGCTTTAAAAGATGTTGAGTTCTCTCTCGAAAATGTAACGACCTTCACAACTTTTACCAGAGAAGCTTTAATCAATAGCTTTATCACAGACCCTGAGCAAAAAAACAATAAAAAGTTTTGGAATGCCGTTCATCTAGCTGTAAAATTCGAAAAAAATACAGGTATTTATGATGAGAATAATTGGATTGCTATCATGTAGAAACATAAAACCAACAATATCAAAAAAATTAACCCGTTATTTCCAAAAGAACATTTTCGTTCCAAACAGTACGGGCAATTTAGCGGTCTCACTACGGTTGCTCCCTTTGTTCCGTTCGGCTGTTCCAGTCGGTCAACCTTATATTTCCATAAGAACATTTTGGGGTAAGTAAGCAATTTATTATTCAATTCAATAATTAGGTTTCCCTCCGTTCCACAGACACTTCACAGTACAAAAAAATACAGCAGCTTGAAAATAAGCAGCTATATTTTTTGCACTGTTTCGTTCCTCATCTTCACACGGTCTCTTCCTGCGTTCGGTCGGGCTTATGCATCCACAATACCGCTTCATTTCGTTACACTCCGCAGGCTACGTTTCACTACATTCCAGCCGTATTATGTCTGCCGCCCTCAGTTTTTTCAGCGGTTGCTCCTTCGCACAGCCATCGGGGTTGGCTCCGTTATCACTTTGCCCTAAATCAAGGAACGCCAAAGGCTGACTTATATTTTTTTCCCGCCGTTACACGCTCATAGCCGCTACGTTTCGCTTCGTACCTACGCTCAACTCTCGCATCTATGGTGGCTGTTCGATTGCCGCAACCCCGCCACTGCGCTCCTCATTCACAAATAAAGTTCCTTGCCCCGAAAAAGGGGCACCACTTTATTTGCTCCTTGCGGTGCTTGGGGGTGTTTGATTAACGATTTTGAAAAAAATAAAAAAAGAAAGTAAAGCTAAGTTCCAGTTTAAAAAAGTAAAGTTCAAGCCCTTTGGGTTTTTGAAAAAATCTCCACCTTTTCATTTCCATAACAGCAACAGATTTTACAATGACACTTTCGATTTTAAGAACTATTTGGGTAGTTTTTTTTCAAAAAAAACTTGACTTTTAAAACCTCCACTAATATGAAGACTTTCTTTTTTTCTTTTTTCTTTGTGAAAATTATAAAGAAAATATTGTCGATTGATGATCTTCAGATAATAAAGAATTGAGTTTATTTTGACCTACAATCATAGCTGAAGTTCTTAGAATGGATATTTAAAAAATAAACCTAGGATTAATATGTAAGATAAATTAACTATGTAAAATTTAATTTCAGAAAAAAAATATGTTCTAAAATATTTTTTTTCTATCAACTATATTGTCAACTAAAAATTAAAAACCTTGTAAATCAGTTGTTTACAAGGTTTAAAGTGGAGTCGCCGGGAATCGAACCCGGGTCCAAACAAGCAATTAAAGAGCTTTCTACACGTTTATTTCCTGATTAGATTTTCGATAGTTTGCAAGGCCAGAAACAGCCACAAACTACTTATCTTCTTAATTTTCGAAAACCACCCGAAGCTCATGGAAATCTAGGTTTATTTTTACGGTTCCCCTAAACTGAACGCCACAAACCAAGGCTTTCAAGGAGAATCCAGCTTCCCTACCTTGTAGGGACGTGGCGCAATCGTACTATAATTCGGATTATGCAGCTAAAGCGTAGTTATTTTCGCCGTGTAAAAGTGTGAGATCTTATATTTACGAGCAAGGTCTCAATGCTCGACGTGCTTACTGTTCAATTCGACTTGCTGTCAAAACCAGTCGACCCCAGTTTTTAATGTACCCAAAAACATTTTTTGAGTGCGCGAATATACAATTTTCTACTTTAATATAACTATTAGAATAGGCTATTGTTACTGCAAAAATTATTCCTCTTTATCGTCTTTGCCTAATTTGAATGGATAATCACCAAATAGCGGGGCTAATTTTCTAACCTGATACGTCTTTGTCGTAAACTTATTCGATAAGGCAATAATGGTTACATTTTCTTTTAATAAGGTTATATAAGAAGAAGTGTTGCCATGCCACCATCCGTTATGGAAATAGAAATTTTGTCCTGTTTCCCAATTGATCATTCGTATTCCAAGTCCGTAATTTTTTTGACCTTTATGTTCGTTACTAAAAGGAGTATAAACGAGTTTAAGTAATTTAGGACTTAAAAAATTAGGTGAATTTCGAGCCAATTCAAATTTCAATAAATCTCTAGGTGTAGAGTAGATGTTTTTGTCTCCATAAATAGCATCCAGATAATCTTTTCCTATTTCTACTTTATTGCCTTTGTATGAAGTAACTGCGGTGTCTTTATCTTTTTCGTAATCAAAAACATAGGTGTGATTCATTCCTAATGGTTTAAAAATCATGCGTTCCATCGCTTTTTTGTAATTAAGACCAGTTGCTTTTTCGATAATAAGTGCCAAAACGGCATAATTAGTATTGCAATAGGCAAAACGGGTTCCTGTTCTGGATTCAAGACCAATGTCTTTGGTAGCCATTAAATTCACAATGTCTTTGTTTGACAAAATATCATGTCTGTCCCAAACTCCGTCTTTTTTATCTGTAAAATAGGCGTAATTACGCATTCCGCTACGGTGATTTAAAAGCATTTTTATCGTCACTTCAGGAAAAGGGAAAGTAGGTAAAATGGTATTTACTTTTTGGTCTAGACCAATTTTGTTAGCGTCGATTAATTTTAAAACAGCCGTTGCCGTTATTACCTTACTTACCGAAGCCAAATGCAGTGGAGTAGTAGCGGTAATAGGTCTTTCGTCTCTAAAATTAGCCATACCTTCGTATTTTTCAAAGATAATTTGACCATTTTTAGCCACCAGAAAACTTCCGTTCATACTGTTGTTCGGCCAGTTTTTATTGTAAAAATGCTCTACAGCACTTTTTTTAGAGTTGATGTACTGGGCTGTTAATTTGGGTAATTTCTTAGTTGGCGGCTCCATGTGTGGCATGGTGTCTTTTGGTAAATCACTGTCAGTAAGTACGCCTTCTTTATTCTTTTGGTTACAAGAACTCAAAACTAAAATAAGCGTGAGGAATTGTAGTATATTTGTCTTTTTTAATAAAATCATTTTCATAGGGCTATATTGGCAAATATATAGAATCAAACGCTTTTGTTGCTTGTTTTTTGGAACGTTAACAGAATTTTTTGAAAGTTTTTAAGTGACTTTTTTCTATGTTTTTGTCTTTCAGCTTTTAATGATTTTGATTGATTGTTTTAAAAAAAATGGCAATTGAGGAATAAATAAAATTCTTGTTTTCTTATGTAGTAAAATACTGTTTGAATAGCTTGAAATCAAAGGAATAACAAAATATGAAATTTGGAATAGTAAAAGAGCGTAAAAGTCCAGCCGATAAAAGAGTGGTGTTTTCGCCTAATGAATTAGTAAAATTAAAATCACTTTATCCAGAGGTTAGTGTCAAAGTAGAAAGTTCTGCTAGCCGAGCTTTTAGTGATGCGGAATATCAAGATTTGGGTATTGAAGTAGTTGATGATATTAGCGATTGTGAGGTGTTTTTTGGTGTGAAAGAAGTTCCTGTAGAAGATTTAATTCCTAATAAATCCTATTTCTTTTTTTCGCATACTATAAAAAAACAACCGCATAATAGAGCATTATTACAAGGATTGTTAGCAAAAAATGTTGATTTCTACGATCATGAAACCATTGTAAATGCTAATAATAATCGTCTAATTGGTTTTGGATACTATGCCGGAATGGTTGGAGCTTATAACAGTATTCGTGCATTCGGATTAAAATTTGAATTATTCAAATTACCCAAAGCGGAAACGCTTTCGGGTAAAGAAGATTTGATTCGTCATTTAAAAAGAATCGTTTTACCTCCTATCAAATTTGTGGTTACGGGAAGAGGAAAAGTAGGCAGCGGTGTAAAAGAAATATTGGATGCTATTAAAGTGAAATCGGTAACGGTGGATAATTTTTTGACTAAGAATTATACTCAGTCAGTTTACACTCAAATAAATGTTTTAGATTACAATCAACGAAAAGATGGAGCGGTTTTAGAAAAAGATGATTTTTTCAAAAATCCGCAGGAATATGAAAGCAATTTTGAGCGTTTTACCAAAGTTTCTGAAGTGGTAATTACGGCACATTTTCA
>NCET01000159.1 GCA_002280815.1 Flavobacteriales bacterium 32-34-25
CCACAAGCTTTAGCATGACGTTTTAAATAGAATTCCAGACGTTCGTCCATGGCTCTAAAAGCAATGTTATCAATGACTTCCAGAACTTCTTCAAATCGGGTTCTATAGGTGTGTATTACAAATTCGTACCAAGAACGGTGATTCATCATCCATTTGTCCATTAAAGCCAGCGGAATACTTATTGCCTCAACATCTTCAACCACTTTAGCGGTAATTTGGCTCGTTTGATTTTTTGTCGAACAGATTAACGAAATAGCACAGGCTTGTCCTGCCTGCAAGTAATACATTAGAAACTCTTCGCCGTCTTCGCCTTCACGGTAGATTTTTAATTGTCCTTTCAGAATCAAAATCGTGCTTTTGATGTATTGGCCTGTTCTCATAATAACATCACCTGCTTTAAAAGACTGAAAACTAGAATTGGCATCAATTTCTTGAATGAGTTCATTGGAGAAATTAGGAAAGCTATTTTTTAGGAGGGTTGTTTGTTCTGACATGTTCTTATTTTTAGAAGCTCAATCTTATTAATATGATGGTTTTTTGGGTAAAATTCTAAGACTTTGGTAAAAGTAATTAAAAAATAGTGATAGTTATGGGCTGTTTTTTTAAGAATTATTTGCTGAAATGAGAAATACGAAATTGCAGATATTACATTAATAAAGATAAAAAGGAGTTAATCTTTAACAAAATATTAAGGTATTGTAAGTTTTGTTGATTATTGTAATCTCACTAAAACGTTTTCTTTAAATTATTCTCTAAATCAAATTCGAGAGGTTTATTTATAACCAAAACATCGTAATTTTACAAAAAACACATATTGATTATGAATTTAACACAAGAAGATTGGATTGCTCAGCTCGAAGCAGATGAGAATGCAGTGATTTTAGACGTAAGAACGGAAGACGAATGTGATGAAGGGATTATTGCTAACGCAATAAACATTGATATTCATAAAGGTCAAGATTTTATTTCTGAAATAGAAAAATTGGATAAAAGTAAAAATTACTATGTCTATTGTCGTTCTGGAGCAAGAAGCGGAAAGGCTTGCGAAATTATGAATGAATTAGGATTTGAGAATGCCTATAACTTATTGGGAGGTATGTTAGATTGGGATGGAGAAGTAGTTGCTCCCTAATCACTAATACATTTTTAACACTAACTAAAATATTAAAACTAGATGAATTCAATTCCAGAAGAGTTTAAGATAAAAACATTATTACACCAGGATACTTATTTAGTTGATGGCGAGTTGAAAAAATGGACAGGTAAAACAACTGAGGTTTTTTCTACTATTTCTTCTACCGAAGATTATGCTCCTACTTTATTAGGAACTATTCCTTTTATGGGTGAAGAAGAAGCTGCAGAAGTGGTGAATTCAGCTAAAAAAGCGTTTAATAACGGTCAAGGTTTATGGCCTACTATGAAAGTAGCCGATCGTATTAAATGTATGGAAAATTTCGTTACACAAATGAAAACTACCCGTCAGGAAGTAGTGAAGTTGTTGATGTGGGAAATTGGAAAAACCTTAGGAGATTCTGAAAAAGAATTCGATAGAACAGTAGATTATATTTACGATACTATTGATCACTACAAGCAATTAGATAGAAGTAATGCTCATTTTACAAAAAGCCAAGGGGTAAATGCGATGATTCGCCGTGGACCTATTGGAGTAGTTTTGTGTCTTGGACCTTACAACTATCCTTTGAATGAAACTTTTTCGTTACTGATTCCTGCTTTGATTATGGGGAATCCAGTAATTTTTAAACCGGCTAAAAACGGAGTATTGTTGATTTCTCCATTATTAGAAGCATTTAAAACTAGTTTCCCAAAAGGTGCTATCAATATCGTTTACGGTAGAGGTAGAGAGATTGCTTCGCCAATTATGAAATCAGGAGTGGTAGATATTTTGGCTTTAATTGGAAACAGTAAGTCGGCAATTGCCTTGCAAGACCAACATCCAAATAAAAACAGATTGCGTTTAGTTTTAGGATTAGAAGCTAAAAACCCAGCAATTATTTTACCAGATGCCGATTTAGATTTGGCAATTTCTGAATGTATTACAGGAAGTTTATCTTTTAATGGACAACGTTGTACAGCTTTGAAAGTTTTATATGTTCACGAATCGATTGCAGAAGAATTTAATAAAAGATTCTCTCAAAAAGTAGACGAACTTATTTTTGGAAATCCTTGGGATAAATCAGTTTCATTGACTCCACTTCCAGAAGCTGAAAAACCAGCTTACATTCAAGGTTTAATTGATGATGCTACTGCTAAAGGAGCTAAAATTATAAACCAAAAAGGTGGGCAACATTCAGAAAATTATATTTTTCCAGCAGTTTTATTCCCAGTGAATAAAGAAATGCGTTTGTACCACGAAGAGCAATTTGGACCTGTTGTGCCAATTATGACTTTCAAAGATATTCAGGAACCATTAAACGATATGGCTGAATCTAATTACGGACAACAAGTAAGTTTATTTGGTAAAAACATCAAAACTATTGCACCGCTTATTGATGCTTTAGTGAATTTAGTATGTAGAGTAAACTTGAATAGTTCTTGCCAACGTGGACCAGATGTGTATCCGTTTACAGGTCGTAAAGATTCTGCTGTAGGTACATTAAGTGTTTTTGACGCCTTACGTTCATTCTCTATTAGAACTTTTGTAGCTTCTAAAGACAATGCTTACAATAACGAAATATTACAAGAATTATTAAATAGTAAAGAATCAAACTTTATTAATACAGATTATATCTTGTAGTACTGAACTAAAACAAACTAAAAACAAGAAAACCCGTCTCATTGAGGCGGGTTTTTTTATGTGATTTTCCAAAAAAAAAATATCCGAATTATAAGTTTAAAACAAAATGATTCAACAATTGAGCATCGTATTTTTCTTTATCAAACATATAAAGATAAGATCCTTTTCTGGAAGATAACATGTCTTTTTCGTTGAGTTTTACCAGGATATCTAAAGAATTAATTTTGCTAATAAAATTTCTTTTGTCTAATTCTTTGTCTAAAATGGCTTCGTATAATTCTAATAATTGGCGCATGGTGAATTTTTCAGGCAAAAGTTCGAAACCTACTGGTTTTGTTGAGGTTCTGTAACGCAATCTTCTTACCGCATGAGCAACCATTTCGTCATGGTCAAAAATTAATTTTGGCATTTTTGAGATATTAAACCATTCAGCGTGGTAGCTTCTAATTAATTCGGTATTGTGATTCTCAATGTTGATAAGTGCATAATAGGCTACCGAAATGGTTCTTTCTTCTGGATCTCTATCTACTTCACTATAAGCATAGAATTGTTCCATATAGATGTTTTGCAATCCTGTATAATGATTTAAAACCCTTATAGCGGCATCATTTAAAGACTCACTTTTCTTTAAAAATCCCCCCATTAAAGACCATTTTCCTTTTTCGGGAGCAAAATCTCTTTTGATTAATAATATTTTTAAGCCTTCTTTGTCAAAACCAAAAATGATACAATCGACTGATAGTAAGACTTTGTCCTCGGAGCTATAATTATTTAACATCTTAGTTCTTTATTTTGGGGTAAATATACTCACTTCCGAAAAAGTATCATAATAATTAGTGTAGAATGCGCACCTAATGAATTTTCTTTAAAGAAACCTTTAAAATACTCTGAAAAAAACAAATTCAATAATAAAGATAAGGTCGTATAGAAAACTCATCCTTTTAAAAAGGCGTTAATTCAATCTTGAAAAGCATTATCGATACATTAAAAACAAATAAATATTGGCGTTTTCTCCCAGAGCACTTCGTAATATAGAATAGGCCTTTGTTATATGAGCTTCAACCGATTTGATAGAAACATTCTTGTACTCAGCTATTTCTATGTTAGTAAGGCCTTCTTCTTTGCTTAATAAAAATATTTCCTTACATTTAGGTGGAAGGTTTTGTATTTCTCGTTTTACCAATTTTATGATACGTTCAAGAGAATGTTCTTCCTCATTTTCTATAATAGTATTAAGGGCATCAATATATTTTTTTTCTAAAGGATAAACCGTTTTTTGACTTCGATATTGATCAATAAATTCATTGTAAACCGATTTATATAGAAAACTATTAAGTGCAAAATCTTCTTTTAAGTTATTTCGTTTGTTCCAAATTCGCATAAAAACATTCTGTACAATATCTTCTGATAAATTATGATCATGAGTAAAACTGTAGGCATAAACGCATAGTTTATGATGGTAAGTATTTACCAGAAAAGTATAGGCTTTAGGGTCTCCCGCTTTTAAAGCATGAATAAGTTCTATGTTGTCAGAATATACCTCTTGCATTGTATGAAGTAGAAATAATTAGCTTAATTTTTGTGCAATGTATAAAAAAAAATATAAAAAAGTTAGGGTAGTGTAATTTCCACACGTATTAATAAAAAATAGTATAAAATGATAAATGCTAAGATTGAAAATATAATCGCTAAATTTTTAACCAATCAAGCTTCGGCATCTGAGTTGACTGAGTTAGAAATATGGGGTGAGGATTCGAATAATAAAGATTTATTTGATGAGTATGTAAAAATTAATTATGCAATCGAATATAATATGAAAGAATTTGATTCTCATAAAGTAAAAAGTAAATTATTAGAAGCATTTACTAGAGAAAAGAAAGCAAAGAAACTTAAAAAGTTGCGTAAGATAATTTACTACTCGGCTGCAGCAGTTGTTTTAGGAATAGTAACAACCACTTATTTCTATAATATAAAACCTGTAGCAGAGCCTGTAAAAATAGTAAACAACACTATTAGTACGGGAACAGACAAAGCTATATTGACTCTTGAAGACGGATCGGTTGTAACATTAGAAAAAGATAAAGTTTATGAGAAAGGTAATGTGGTTAGCAATGGAAAAGAATTAGTTTACAATAAGGACAGCAAAGGGAAATCAGGATTAGCATACAATTATTTGACAATTCCAAGAGGAGGTCAGTTTCAAATAAAATTAGCTGATGGGACAAAAGTTTGGTTGAATTCCGATTCTAAACTAAAATTCCCAGTCGCTTTTGTAGAAGGCAGTTTACGTGAAGTAGAATTAATTTACGGAGAAGCTTTTTTTGATGTATCTCCAAGTTCAGAACACAAAGGAGCTAAGTTTAAAGTTTTGAATAAAAATCAGGAAGTTGAGGTTTTAGGAACAGAGTTTAATATAAAAGCTTATAAAGATGAAGATAAAATATACACCACATTAGTAGAAGGAAAAGTAGCTGTAAGTGGTTTTAATTCGAAGAAATACATGGTTCCTAATCAGCAAACGATTATCAACCTTAAAAACGGAGATATTACTATTAATCCAATTGATGCTTACAATGAAGTGCTATGGACAAAAGGAATTTTTAGTTTTAAGAGTAAAAATTTAAAAGAAATTATGACGGTTATGTCTCGTTGGTATGACGTTCAAGTGGTGTTTCAAAATACCGAACTTGAAAAAGTAAAATTCAATGGGATACTTAGTAAAAACGATAATATAAAAGAAATCCTAACCATAATTAAGAAAACTAACTTTATAAATGAATATGAGATAAAAGACCAGAAAATTATAATAAAATAAAATAAAAAAAGGGAACAAAGTAATACCTGGACAGTACGATACTTTATCCCCTAATGCGATTATTAATTAACATTTAACCAATAAACACAAATATATGAAAATTGAATTTACTAACCATTTTTTCTTTTTAAAGAGAAAATTTTTACTAACCAGTATGAAAGCTTTTATATTGTTTTTTTGTACGACTGCCTTTAGTTTTTCTCCAAGTAAAGTTTTTACGCAGAATGTAAATATTGTTGTAGATAAAGATAAGGTTGTAACCATTGATGAGGTTTTTGACCTTTTAAGGGAACAAACTGATTTTACATTTATCTATCAAGAAGATATGTTTAAGAATGTTCCAAAAGTAAAACTTAAAAAAGGAACAATAAACGCTAATAAGTTGCTAAATGAAAACCTAGCCCACGAAGGTTTTAATTTTGAGCTTATTGGGAAAAATAAAATTGTAATAACTAAAGTTAAGGCAGAAGTTAAGGTACAACAGCAAATAAAGGTTTCAGGAATTATAAAGGATTCTAATGGAGCAGCTATTCCTGGAGTAAATGTTGTTGTAAAAGGGACTACAAACGGTGTTCAAACTGATTTTGATGGAAAATTTTCCATAGATGTAGCTGGGCCAAATGCAGCACTTATAATTTCTTATATTGGATTTGTAAATCAGGAAATTAAAGTGGGTAATCAAAC
>NCET01000526.1 GCA_002280815.1 Flavobacteriales bacterium 32-34-25
TATTTATATTACTATAATCATGAAAGACCACATCAAGGTATTGATGGAAAAAAACCAATTGAAATGATAAATCCGTTACCGAAATAAGTAACATTTACAGGAATGACAAACTGTGGGTTTCTTAGAGAGAAAATTACTTGTACCCGATAGCGGAAATTTTTTCGTGCCCGCAACGGTAAGCAACTTTGTCGAGTTACTTAATGAGATTGCTTCGCCAGTTCGCTATCGCTCGTGTCCTCCTTCGTCGGAAGAACAAAACTGTGGTGTTTCACAGCGAGAAAAAATCCTAATCAACATCTTTTTAAACAAAAGAAATAAAAAACTTACAATACATAAAAACAAAAACATGTACAATTTGGTCGAAAACATGTAAAATTTATACGTTTCGTCGAAAAACTAAGATTTCGCGCCCAAAAAGGAAATTAAACTTTTTGAACTAAAAAAAAATAAAAATACATTTACGCAAAACATCGCTACTAAAAAAAACACATCACTAAAAATAATAACTAAAAAATTATGAATTCCGAAAATTTACAAACCAAATGGGGGCAATTTATTTCCCTTGTCACCGTATTTTTCTTCTGGGGTTTTGTTGGTTCAGCCAATGATATTTTGATTCCCGTATTTAAAAAGGTATTTACGCTATCGCAAGTACAATCGCAATTAGTGGCCTGGGCATTTTATGCGGCTTATTTTGTAGGTTCAATTATCTTTTTTCTGGTTTCTTTAAAGTCAGATGTGTTACAAAAATTTGGTTATAAAAAAACTCTGGCAGCCGGTTTATCGGTTTCAGCTATTGGTTCGTTTTTATTTGTTCCTGCCGCTACAATGGAAAGTTTTCCTTTTTTCTTAACGGCATTATTTACGGTAGGATTGGGATTTTCGATCCAACAAATTGTAGCCAATCCATTAGCCATTAAAATGGGAAGTCCAGCAACCGGAGCGCATCGTTTGACTCTGGCTGGTGGTGTCAATTCGTTCGGAACAACCATTGGTGCTATTTTGTTAGGAATTGCATTATTTGGAATGGGAAGCAGCGCAGAAACCTCGCTTTCATTAGAAGACATCAAACTTCCTTTTGTTATTCTGGGATTTGCTTTTATTGCAGTGGCTCTTTTTATGCTTTTTTCTAAAATTGAAGATCCTGCAAAAGAAGAAGAAATAAAAATTGAAGCGGGTAATAAAAAATTCGCTATTAAAGATTATCCACAATTGTATCTGGGAATGATTGCCATTTTTATTTATGTGGGAACTGAGGTTACGATAATTAGTAATCTTCCTGCCTTATTAAAAACTGCCGAATTTGGAAATATTCTCGAAGAAGCCATTCCTCCGTTTATTGCTTTGTATTGGGGAAGTTTAATGATTGGCCGCTGGAAC
>NCET01000527.1 GCA_002280815.1 Flavobacteriales bacterium 32-34-25
TCATTAAAAGCAATTGTTCTTGGGCTTGCCAAACTTCGCTAAAGCGCTTTAAAATAACTGGATTGTATAAACCTCCAGCAATTTTTGACGAATTTTGAGAATCATTATCAACAACTACAATACTTTTTTGGTTTGCCAAAGCAATTTCGGAAAACGAAATCCCAGCTAATCCACATCCTACAATTAAATAATCTATCATACTTATCTAAATAAAAAACTCTTACCATTAGGTAAGAGTTTTATAAAAACTATAAATGAAATTAGTAATTCCACATATCCGATTCAAAATCACGAATTTTCTCTTTCACACGTTCGGCTTCGAGCAACTGTCTTTGAGCATTATCTTTCATATACTCTTTAATCTCTCTATCGCCATAGTCGTTTTCTTCTTTGTAAATCACACTATTAAAACGTCTTGAATTTAATATTTGGTCGAAAGAAATTGGCATCGCCGAATTTTTATCGTTGAATGCTTTTGCTTCGTGCAAAACTTCTCTGGCATCAGGGAAGAAAATCCAAAACAACTCAATATAATCTTTCTCCTCACTATTCATCGTGTACACATCAGGAGTAACTGGACAAATAGCAAGCAAACGGTATTTCAATTCGCTCTGACGTTTGTCAAAATACCAATATCCTTTAATTTTATACTGTGTAACATCCTGAGCAGTTAAATCAGATCTCAAAATATATTCTTGCGAAACACTTTGACCTGCATTTACTTGTTCTCTACCCACATCAGTAGTATCAATTCGACTCAATGAAGCCTGAATATCCTTGAAAGTTTTCTTGGTATTGAAATAACTATCGGCATATACCTCAGATATTTCACCGCTTTTTATTGCTCTAGTTAGCACATCATACAATGAACGTCTGTTAGAACCAATGTTAGCCGTATCAATAGGGAAATACAACGGAAAGTTGATTTTTTCACTCAAATCAATGATTTCCCACACCATTTTACCCATCAATATATCTCTATCATGAACATAACCATAAGCTAATGGTTTATCATTATCTGAAATGAGTTGAGCCGGAGTCTTCATTCCAATTTCTTCAGGAATTTTAGCATTCAGTAAATTAGACTGAGCATAAGAAGCTACTCCTCCAATTAAAGAAATTGCTATTATCAAAAAATTTCTCATATTCATCATAGTGTCATTAATAAGAATTGATGTAACCCTGTGCTGGGTAAAATGCATGTATTATTGAATTTCAAAAATAACTGGAGCTGTTCTTGGTAATAAATAACTACCAGCTCCTGCTAATTTTGTTTTAATTTCAGAAATAGTAACCTGATCTCCTCTTCCTGCTTTAGAAAGAACTGCTTTACATTGTGCATTCAATCTGTCTCCAGAAACAACCACAGTAGGTTGACC
>NCET01000528.1 GCA_002280815.1 Flavobacteriales bacterium 32-34-25
TCTTTAGCATTTATTGCAGTGGCTCTTATATCAGGAATTATTGCTTCGGTACAAAAAGAAAAACGAAACAGAAAAGTATAAAACAAAAAAAAGGAAATCGAGCGATTTCCTTTTTTTTTGTTTTAACTCAATTATAAATTAATTGTTTTAACATTGCTATCATCAATATTATATTTCGAAATAACCGCATTGTAATCAGTGTAATCTTTCTTATTAACTAATTTGTTACTAATTTCAGGATCTTCTCCTGGTACAATTACAATACGAAATTTTTGATTAGTTCTTAAATCAGTTGGCACAGTATTTAAGTCGAATCCATCTAGATAAAGCTCAAAATCTACTCGGCTAAAATTAAATTTATAAGTAAAAAACAAAGTTCCATCGTCATAATAATGTGATTCAGGAATTTGAGTCCAAACGGTACTTCCATTTGCTACTCCTGTCGCCCTGTAAGCCAAAACTACATCACCAGGATAAAGTGTAAAACCAAAATCTATGACCTCCCCATCTCCATTCAAAGCAAAATTAACATTATTGACATCAATAACCTGAGCTATTAATCCATCCTGTCCATCGAAACCTGGAGGTCCTTCCGGTCCTTCACAACTTGAAAACGCAAAAAGACCTACTACTACTGCAAAAAGTGTTATTATTTTTTTCATGACATAAATTTTAAATGGTTAAGGTATGCAATTTATTATTCATGAATTGTGCCAAAATTTATTTTTAATCAAAATTTCTACTTTTCACCCAAATAATATTTCAAAAAAAAGCACCCGCTATCAAACGGGTGCTTCATTTAAATTAGATTTTCCATTTAAGTTATTTAGCCTTAGATATTACATCATGAGTTGTAGATCCTTGACTAGTAGTCAATCTTATATAGAAAGTCTGTTGTTGTTCGCTATTAAAATTATAGTCTAATATAATTACCGTACCATTAGAACATTGAGCTTGAGTAGCAGTATGAACCAATTGATATTTACTATCAAACACTTCAATTTTAACATCAGAAATATAGTCAAAAGTACATTGAATCGACAATGAACCATCAACTGGAACTGAGTAAGCTACAAAACCTGCCAAATCAGTCTGCATTAATGACATTGTAGTTGTGGCTTCAATAACTGGACAGTCTAACGGCTCAATGCCATAACCCATTGGTATTCTACATCCGTCAAAAGCGTTATTAATTTTATCAACCACATCTGCAATAGCACTTAGTGATACACCATTTGTATCTCCACCTCCTAAAGCCTGATTTGCCAAAGCAAACAATCCTTGAACAGTAGCATTACCACCTAAGGCTGTAACAACATTAGCCGGAATACTGTAAAATTCATACTCATTATTTGCTGTACCGTCAGGATTACAAGA
>NCET01000529.1 GCA_002280815.1 Flavobacteriales bacterium 32-34-25
TCTCGATTTTCCTGAAAAACCTTGTTTTCTACATTGGGAATAATCGTGATTTTCTTTTGTTGTGCCAATGACAATTGCGTTGCCACATCAAAAGTTCGAATACTTTCGACCTCATCACCAAAAAACTCAATTCGGTACGGATTATCATTCGAAAAAGAAAAAACATCGACAATTCCTCCTCGAACCGAAAATTCTCCTGGTTCCGTAATAAAATCGACTCTTTTGAATTCATATTCGAATAAAACTTCATTAATAAAATCAATCGAAATCTTATCGCCAACACTTACTTTTAATGTGTTTTTATCCAAATCACGTCGCGTAACTACTTTTTCGAATAAAGCTTCGGGATAACTAACAATTACGGCGGGTTTTTTACGGGAATTAATGCGGTTTAAAACTTCGGCACGAAGTAAAACATTGGCATTATCCGTTTCTTCAATTTGGTACGGACGACGGAATGAACCCGGATAAAACAACACATCCAGCTCACCTATCATTTGTTCTAAATCATTCAAATAATACGCTGCTTCTTCTTTATTATTTAAAATAACTAAAAAAGGAAGTTCTGATTTTTTAAACGCCGAACGAATAACAAAAGAAACTGCCGAACCCAGCAAGCCGCTAAGATGCAGTTTTGCTGTGTTTTTTTCCTGTAACGAAGCAACAATTTGTTGCGTTTTAGGCGATGTTTCGTAAAGGGTATATAAGGCAGATTTACTCAACTCTTGGGTCGTTTGGGTTAATTATTGCTCGTGTACTTGCTGGAATCACAGATTGATTTGGTAATACCATATTCGGATTATTAGGAATCGCTCTTGCTGAATCCAATAACATTCTTCTCATTTCGTCTTCGCCTTCCTCCACCGGAATTTTACTTTTCTCGGTCAAAATATCCATTTGGCGTTGCAAAGTGGCTAATTCTTTGTTGATTTCGCCCACTAATTGCACCACTTTTTTATCTGGAATATCACCCAAATGAATATACATATCCAGCAAACGCACCTTGGTAATCAAAACCGAAACCCGGCTTTTTATTTGTGGTTTATTGAATAATTCGGGAACATTATTTTTTAAAGCCATGGCTTTCTTAGAAATTTCTTTGGCCTTTTGCTGATAAGCACTAATTGTTTTCTTAGGTTTTTGTGCCAATTCCTGCATGAACAAACGCAACTCGGCCCAGGTTTTCACACCTTCCTCGGTTGCTTCATTAATAGGTTCATCGTAAAAATCCCAGCCTTTTTTTATGTTCTCAAAAATGATTTTCTTCTTTTGAGCATCTTTGGCATTTTCGGCAATTCTTTTTTGATTGTCTTCTCCTTTACAAGAAATCATTAGGACAAGCAAACAAAGAAAGTAGGATAGTTTATATTTCATC
>NCET01000160.1 GCA_002280815.1 Flavobacteriales bacterium 32-34-25
TGTATTTTATTTTGGAATCAAATCACAATACCAAAAACCATAATCATAAGTGGTTGAATCATCGGTATCGCAAGCGGTGTTGGAGGAATCTTGTTTTGGTTTTTCGTACTTTCGATAGACAATTTCGCCTATTTCAAAATCTATGGGTTTGCTGAAAATTGGTCCATCAAAACTAAAAGTGTGGAACTCGCCATTTTCTCCGCACACATCTACATTTTCAGGTAAATCATCAATAAATTGTTGGTCAATTATTCGACCTACAAAACTTTTGTCTAAATATTTTTCGTTGACACATACCACAATAGTTTTAAAACCTAAAGCAATAAATTCCTGAATTAGATCATGAGTTGGAATTTTCCAAATCGGGAAAACGCCTTCAAATCCCATAGTTGCTAATTTGTCTTCGCGGTATTTGCGTAAATCTTTCAGAAAAATATCTCCAAAAACAGAATGTGTAATTCCTTTATTTTTAAGTTTTTCTAATGTTTTTTGCATTACATCTTCGTATACTTCCATAGTTGGCATTTCAGGAATTTGCATGATTTCTAAAGGAATTCCAATGCTTTCTGCTTGTTGTTCCAGTAATTCGACTCTCACGCCGTGCATAGAAATGCGTTGGAATTGTTGATTGACACTGGTTAACAAACAGTTAATTTCGAATTCTGGGTTTTGTTGGATTTTATATAAGGCTAATGCAGAATCTTTTCCGCTACTCCAATTAAAAAGGGCTTTTTTCAATTTAAATTTTATTCTTTTTTCAATTTAAATTTTATTAAAACTTTAAGAGGTAAACATACAAAAATACTTCGATTAGTTACTTAAGCTTTGTAACTTTGAAATTCTGGTCTTAATATACTTTTAATGAAATACTTCTTTCTTTTTATTTCCACTTTTCTATTTGCTCAACAGACAAAAAAAGTTGATTTTACTTCGGTTTCGGCTCACTTGAGCTTGGACGCTGTTGAAAAATCGATTTCTGGTACAGTGAATTATTCTTTTGAAATTCTAAAGCCTATAGATACCTTAAAAATTGATGCACAAAACATGAATTTCTCTAAGGTATTATTGAATCAAAACAATGTTCAATTTATAAATTCTGGAAAACAGTTGCTTATTGTTTATCCGTTCCAAAAAGGTAAAAAACAACTTGTTTTTGATTACACAGCGACACCGAAACAAACTTTGTATTTTGTAGGTTCAGCAAATTCAGATGATGCGCAAATTTGGACTCAAGGACAAGGGAAGTATACCAGCAATTGGTTTCCCAGTTTTGATGATGTCAATGAAAAATTGATTTTTAATATCAAAATTGAATTCGATTCTAATTATCAGGTGATTTCCAATGGTATTTTAAAGCAAAAAAATAGCAATGGAAAAAAAACTATTTGGCAATATCAAATGGAAAAACCAATGAGTTCTTATTTGTTGATGCTTGCCATTGGAAAATTTGAAAAGAAAATACAATTTTCTAAAAGCAAAATTCCACTCGAATTGTATTTAGAAAATAAAGATACTTCTCGATTTGAGCCTACTTATCGTTATTCGGCGCGGATATTTAATTTTTTAGAGAAAGAAATTGGAGTAAAATACCCCTGGGGAATTTATAAGCAAGTTCCGGTTCGGGATTTTTTGTATGCAGGAATGGAAAATACTTCGGCAACATTATTTGCCACGCGCTATGTTGTAGATTCGACTGGGTTTGTGGATCGTAATTATACCAATGTTGATGCACATGAATTGGCACATCAATGGTTTGGTGATTTAGTTACAGCAGCAAGCGGAAAACACCATTGGTTGCAAGAAGGTTTTGCTACTTATTATGCTTTATTGGTTGAGAAATCCATTTATGGAGAAGATTATTTTTATTCTAAAATGTACGAATCCATTCAGCAAATAAAATACGCTTCCAGAACCGATAGTATTCCTATCTTAAACGAAAAGGCAAGTTCATTGAGTTTTTATCAAAAAGGCGCCTGGGCTTTGTTTGCATTGCATCAGGAAATAGGAGATAAAAAATTCAAGAAAATCATTAAAAAATATTTAAAAAAATTCGCTTATAAAAATGTTACTACCGAAGATTTTTTTGCAGAAATAAAAAAAGTAAGCCGTTTTGATACCGATTCTTTTTCTAAAGAATGGCTTGAGTCAACTTCGATTAATACACCAAATGTCAATAAGTTATTAGTTAAAAATAAAATCACTAAGATTCTGTTAGAATTAGATAAAATCAAATCGAAACCCTTAGCTGAAAAACAAGGTTTCTTTAAATTAATCCTTATGTCAGATGCTCATTATTCGGCGAAAGTGATGGTTGTTGACCAATTAAAAAATGAAACTTTTGAAGCTAAAAAACCGTTTTTAGATTTGGTAATGAACTCTAAAAATCTTCCTGTTCGTCAGGCAGTGGCGTATTCGTTGCCAAAAATTCCAGAAGGATTTAGAATGGATTACGAAAGTCTTATGGATGATGAATCGTATCAAACACAAGAAATTGCTTTGCTTTATCTATGGCGAAATTTTCCAAAACAACGATTGGATTATTTAGAAAAATCAAAAAAATGGATTGGTTTTAATGATTATAATTTGAGAACTTTATGGTTGTCACTGGCTTTAATGACACCAGAATATTCGATTAATAAACAAGAAGCAATTGATGAATTAATTAGTTATTCATCTGAAAAATATGAGGCAACAACCCGACAAAATGCTCTGGAAAAGCTGATAGGATTTCAAATTATTAATGATACTGTTTTGACTAATTTAGTAAAAGCAACCACGCATCATATGTGGCAATTTTCTAAATTTGGACGCGACAGCATTCGAACTTTATTGAAAAATCAAGAATATAAAGATGCTTTTTTGAGAATTTTGCCTAGTTTAGACAAAAAAGAGCAATTTCAATTGAATCGATTATTAAATTAAAAAAAAAATGAGAGCATTGGTTATTTCCGGAGGAGGAAGCAAAGGCGCATTTGCAGGAGGTGTTGCCCAATTTTTATTGGAAAAAAAGAAAACCAAATACGACTTTTTTATTGGAACCTCTACTGGAAGTTTGCTGCTGTCTCATTTAGCTTTGGGAAATATTCAAAAAATCCATCGCATTTATACTAATGTTGATATGAGGAAAATTTTTAATGTCAATCCGTTTATTGTTAAAAAAAAGGACGGAATTGATGTGGTAAGTATCAATCATTTTAATGTTTTGTTGCAGTTTTTTAAAGGCCGAAGAACCTTTGGCGAAAGCAAAAAACTACGTTCTTACATCAAGAAAAATTTATCCATTGAAGAATTTAATGAGTTGAAATCATTGAATACCGATGTAATTGTTACGGTTACTAATCTTACAATGAATCAGGCAGAATACAAATCGATTAAAGATTGTACTTATGATGAATTTTGCGATTGGATTTGGATTTCCAGTAATTATATTCCTTTTATGAGTATTGCTAACATAAAAGGCAATGACTATGCCGACGGAGGATTTTCAAGTTTGGTTCCTATTCAGGAAGCTATAGATCGTGGTGCGACAGAAATTGATGTTATTATTTTAGAAACTGAAAAAGCAACTCCAAGAACGACCATTGGAAAAAATCCGTTTTCGCTTTTGATTGATTTGTTCCAAATTGAGTTAGATCAAATTGAAAAACACAATATTTTATTAGGAACATTATCTGCTTCTTATAATAATGTAAAGCTCAATTTATACTATACCCCAATTGATTTAACGAATAATGCTTTGATTTTTAACAAAGTAAAAATGAGTAAATGGTGGCAAGAAGGATTCCAGTATGCCATGAAAAAAAGCGAAGCCATGGAAGCGGCTAAATCATTATTAACAGACGAACAATCGGCTTGATTTTACCACAATTCAGCTACTTCGTTTTTTATAAAAGCTAATGCAGCGCTGCTTGGTGAAGTTTTTTCCAATAATTCAGTTATTACAAAGGTTCTCAATTCGTCAGCATTAGTAACTTTTTCATTTTTAGCAGCTAAACGAATCATTTGTACAATGGCACTTTTAGCTGTTGTAATAATCGCCCAGCATTTATCAGAAACATAAATTTGTTGTGCTATATTGTGTTCAAATTCCTGTTCGATTTGAGCAATTACATAATTTTCATAATCATTTTTATCGTTAGAAATTGGATTAATACGCACCATTAATTGCGAAGGATTAATACGTTCCATTAACAATGTCAATCTCTCATAAGCCTGTAATCGCAAAGGCAAAGCCATTTTTTGATTGTCTTTTTGAATGAGCCAATGACGGGTGTTTTGTTGGTCTTTAAAATGAGAATTGAATAAAAAATAGGCAACTCCGCCAGTGATTAACGAAGGAATAGTATAAGCTAGTATTTCTATGATAGTTGTTGTGTTCATTTGGGTATAAAATTTTGATAGCAAAAATATGCTTTTTGTGTGTATGTAAAAAACTATTACACAAAGATTCGCTAAGAAACACAGAGAGACACAAAGGAATTTAAGCTTTTTCTTTGTGAAACTTTGCGCATATTCTTTGCGAATCTTTGCAAAATAAATCAACAATCACACTCTTTTTAAAACTTTAGAACAGGAGTCTATAATTAATTCTTAAATACTTATTTTTGCATGAATAGAGAAAAAAATCATGCAACAATATATATCCCAACTTAACGAAGCACAGCGCGAACCCGTATTACAAAAAGACGGCCCAATGATTATTATTGCTGGTGCAGGTTCTGGAAAAACCCGTGTGTTAACTATACGAATTGCCTATTTGATGCATCAGGGAATTGATGCTTTTAATATTTTGTCGCTTACGTTTACCAATAAAGCGGCGCGTGAGATGAAAATTCGTATCTCGGACATTGTGGGGGCTAGCGAGGCTAAAAACCTTTGGATGGGAACTTTTCACTCTATTTTCGCCAAGATTTTACGTTCGGAAGCAGATAAATTAGGGTATCCGTCTAATTTCACCATTTATGATTCTCAGGATTCGCTGCGTGCTATTTCGGGAATTATCAAAGAAATGCAATTGGATAGAGATATTTATAAACCCAAACAGATTTTAAGTCGAATTTCGACTTTTAAAAATAGTCTGATTACGGTAAAAGCCTATTTTAATGACCCTGATTTACAGGAAGCCGATGCGATGTCAAAGAAACCTAGAATGGGCGAAATTTATCAAGCTTATGTAGACCGTTGTTTCAAATCGGGCGCAATGGATTTTGATGATTTGTTATTGAAAACCAATGAATTGCTGACTCGTTTCCCAGAGGTTTTGGCTAAATACCAGAATCGTTTCCGTTATATTCTGGTTGATGAGTACCAGGATACCAATCACTCGCAGTACTTGATTGTTCGTGCTTTATCGGATAAATTCCAGAATATTTGCGTGGTAGGAGATGATGCGCAGAGTATTTATGCTTTTCGTGGAGCGAATATCAATAATATCTTGAATTTCCAAAAAGATTACCAAGGCGTAAAAACCTTTCGATTAGAACAAAATTACCGTTCGTCACGAAATATTGTGGAAGCTGCAAATACTATTATAGATAAAAATAAAACCAAACTGGATAAGGTAGTTTGGACTGCCAATGATTTTGGTCCAAAGATAAAAGTGCACCGCAGTTTGACTGATGCCGAAGAAGGACGCTTTGTAGCCAGTACTATTTTCGAGCAAAAAATGCAAAACCAAATGACCAATGGTCAATTTGCTATTTTGTATCGAACCAATGCACAATCCCGTGCTATGGAGGATGCACTCAGAAAAAGAGATATTCCTTATCGAATTTACGGAGGTTTGTCTTTTTACCAAAGAAAAGAAATAAAAGACGTTTTGTGCTATTTGCGATTAGTTATCAATCCAAAGGACGAAGAAGCTCTAATGCGTGTGATTAACTATCCAGCGCGTGGAATAGGGGATACTACTGTCGAAAAACTGACTGTGGCTGCGAATCATTACAAAAGGTCTATTTTTGAAGTAATGCAAAATATTGATCGTATTGATTTGAAACTGAATTCGGGCACCAAACAGAAATTGCAAGATTTTGTTACGATGATTCAAAGTTTTCAGGTGATCAATGAAAATCAGGATGCTTTTTATATCACCGATCACGTTTCTAAAAAGACAGGATTGGTTCAGGAATTGAAAAAAGATGCCACACCGGAAGGAATGGCAAAAATACAGAATATCGAAGAACTATTAAACGGTATAAAAGATTTTACCGAAGGACAAAGAGAAATTGATGGTGCTCGTGGTTCATTGGCTGAATTTATGGAAGATGTGGCTTTGGCCACGGATTTGGATAAAGATACCAGCGATGAAGATCGTGTGGCTTTGATGACGATTCACTTGGCGAAAGGATTAGAATTTCCTCATGTTTTTGTAGTTGGAATGGAAGAAGATTTGTTTCCATCTGCCATGAGTATGAGTACGCGTTCGGAATTAGAAGAAGAACGCCGATTGTTTTATGTGGCTTTAACAAGAGCGGAACATCAGGCGTATTTGACTTATGCTCAATCGCGTTACCGTTGGGGAAAATTAACGGATAGTGAGCCTTCGCGTTTTATTGAAGAAATTGACGGACAATTTTTGGAATATCTAACGCCAGCCGAAAGCAATTATCGTTTTAAACCCATGATTGATAAAGATGTTTTTGGGGATGTAGACAAGTCTAAATTACGATTAGCTAAACCTTTGAGTTCTACACCACCAAAATACATTACGGATAACCAACCTAAGCCAGAGGCACAAATTAGAAAATTGAAACCAGTTTCAGCTAATGCGCCTTCAGGAGCAGCAAACTTATTTGATAATAAATTGACTGCTGGAAATATTGTAATGCACGAACGTTTTGGTCGTGGACAAGTAATTAATTTAGAAGGTGTTGGCGCTGATAAAAAAGC
>NCET01000530.1 GCA_002280815.1 Flavobacteriales bacterium 32-34-25
AAACAACAACACACATGCAATTAGAAGAGCTTTTTTCATTTTCTTATTTTTATGAATGCTAAAATACATATTAATCTACAACGGATAATCTAATAAAAATTGATTTTAAAATAAATCTGTATAAATCCGAAGTTAAAAAATCTCAGAAGCTAAAAGCAAAGTGCCTAGTTTTGACTATTTTTGGATTGTAAATAAAACCCAAAACAAGAATGCAATTCAAACATCCTGAAATTTTATACTTTCTGTTCTTATTGATTATACCTGTTTTGGTTCATTTGTTTCAATTTCGCCGATTTAAAAAAGAATATTTTACCAATGTTCGATTTTTAAAATCCCTAACTATCCAAACCAGAAAAAGTTCGAAACTTAAAAAATGGTTATTGCTTTCTTGTCGTTTATTGTTGCTTACTTTTATTATTTTGGCTTTCGCCCAACCATTTTTTGAAGCCAAAGACAACAAGAATAGTTCTAATGAAATGTATATTATTCTTGACAATTCCTTCAGTATGCAAGCCAAAGGAAAAAAAGGCGAATTACTAAAAAGAGCCGTACAAGAATTATTAGAACAAACACCCGAAAACAAAAATTTCTCTCTATTAACCAATACCGAAAGTTACTGGAATACGGATATAAAATCGATTAGAAGTACGTTGCAAAATTTAAAATACAGTGCTATTCCGTTTGAACTAGATCATGTATTAGCCAAAATAAATGCGCATCCTACAAATTCAAAGAAAGACATTGTTATTATTACCGATGCTATAGGAATTGATCCAAAACAACTCAAAAACATTTCTAAAAATGATGTAAGTTATTTTATCATTCCAAAATCAGAACAAAAAAACAATGTTGCCATTGACAGCATTTTTATCAACGAAACCACGAATGATTTCTATGATATCAATGTGAACTTATCTCGTTTTGGAGACGATGTAAAATCCATTTCGTTAGCCATTTACAATAAAAACAAGTTGGTTGCAAAAACGGTTTCCAACATAGAAAGCCCGAAAAAAACATTTTAGTATTTCGAAAGTCAAGAAAACCAATATTATCAGCATTGGCGAAAGTGCCAAAAGTCAGTTTCTACAGCGCATTTACACTGCAGACGAATTCAATTATAGCAATACGGAATTAACTGCTTTAAACTACAACAATCTTGAAAAACAAGACGGAATTATCTTAAACGAATTAGACGAAATTCCACAAGCATTACAAATTACCTTAAAAGATTTTGTTCAAAAAGGTGGAAATCTTATTGTAATTCCGTCAGCTAAAAGTTCAACGGCAACATTAAATTCTTTTTTGAGGAATTTTGGAAACATCCAATTCAAATCTTATGAAAATGTAGAGAAATTGGTCAGCAAAATCAATTTCAATCACCCGCTATTCTCAGGTGTTTTTGAAAACAAGATTACTAATTTCCAATATCCTTCTACCAAAGCTTCGTTTGCCGTTTCAAGTTCGAATCCTGCTGCATTATTTTATGACGATCAAAGTGCTTTTTTATCAGCAATGATTACGCCTGTTTCGGCAGTTTATTTGTTTTCGGCACCTATCAATACCGAAAATTCTAACTTTCAACAATCGCCTTTAATTGTTCCTGTTTTTTATAAAATGGCACAATTCAATCAAAATAATGGTGTAAATGCACTAACTATTGGCAATTCAAATCCGTTTATAGTAGATGCTTCACTTTCGAAAGATGGGATTTTAGAAGTTAAAAATTCGAACGAAAATTTTATTCCTATTCAGCAAATTATGAATGCTAAGGTGAAGATGACTTTTAATGATTTGCCTTTAGAAGCAGGGAATTTCGAAATTTACAACCAAAAACAATGGGTGGAAAACATTAGTTTTAACTACAATAGAAGCGAAAGCAATCTAAATTCATTGGACAACAACTTTCTATCCGAATACAACACCGCCGATTCCATTGAAAGTGTTTTTCATAGCATACAAACCGACCGAATGGATAATCAACTTTGGAAATGGTTTGTTATCTTTGCACTGCTCTTCCTACTATGCGAAATGGCTATTATAAAATTCCTGAAATAAAAACATGCTCTTTATATGAAATTAATCATCCGAAACGCCAAAATTATCGATCCTCAAAGTCCTTTTCACAACCAAACGGTAGATATTTTAATAGTAGATGGATTCATTGAAAAAATTGGAAATTCATTAGCCAATGCTGACAATGCAGAAATATTTTAATAGTAGATGGATTCATTGAAAAAATTGGAAATTCATTAGCCAATGCTGACAATGCAGAAGAAATAAAACTAGACAATCTTCATATTTCTCAAGGTTGGTTTGACAGCAGTGTTTCTCTTGGAGAACCTGGTTTTGAAGACCGTGAAACCATTGCAAATGGACTTGCTGTTGCTGCAAAAAGCGGTTTTACAGGTATTGCTTTACAACCCAATTCATTTCCTGTAATTGACAATCAGTCGCAAATTAATTTTGTAAAAAGTAAAGCTAATTCGAGCGCTACTGAACTTTTTCCTATTGGTGCTTTAACCAAAAATTCCGAAGGAAAAGACATGGCAGAATTGTTTGACATGAAACAAGCGGGCGCAATTGCCTTTGGTGACTACAACAAAAGTTTAGACAATGCCAATTTGCTAAAAATTGCCTTGCAATACACTCAGGATTTTGATGGTTTAGTGATTGCTTTTGCCCAGGATGAAAAAATAAAAGGAAATGGTGTTGC
>NCET01000161.1:0-1884 GCA_002280815.1 Flavobacteriales bacterium 32-34-25
AGAACCAGATGATGTACAGTTTTTATCTGGAATTTTTGAAGGGAAAACAACTGGAACTCCAATTGGTTTTATTATTCCAAATACCAATCAAAAATCAGATGATTATTCGCACATAAAAGACAATTATAGACCTAGTCATGCTGATTATGTGTATGATCAAAAATACGGTTTTAGAGATTATCGCGGTGGTGGAAGAAGTTCGGCTCGTGAAACAGCAAGTAGAGTAGTAGCGGGAGCTATTGCTAAGCAAATGTTGTCTGAAATCAAGATAAATGCTTATGTTTCGGCTGTAGGACCACTTTCGTTAGAAACGCCTTACCAGGAATTGGATTTTTCTAAAATTGAAAGTAATCCAGTGCGTTGTCCAGACGAAGCTATGGCTTCAACTATGGAAGATTATATCAAACAAATTCGTAAAGAAGGTGATACTGTAGGTGGTGTGGTTACTTGTGTTATCCAAAATGTTCCTGTAGGACTTGGAGAACCTGTTTTTGATAAATTACATGCCGAATTAGGAAAAGCAATGCTTTCTATCAATGCGGTAAAAGGTTTCGAATTTGGAAGTGGATTTGAAGGTTCTAAAATGAAAGGAAGTCAGCATAATGATTTATACAATGCTGATGGTACAACAAAAACCAATCTTTCAGGAGGAATCCAAGGTGGAATAAGCAACGGAATGGATATTTATTTCCGAGTGGCTTTTAAACCTGTGGCTACTATTATGCAAAAACAAGATTCATTGAATAATAAAGGAGAAATCACCGAAATGACAGGAAAAGGACGTCATGATCCTTGCGTTGTTCCTCGCGCAGTGCCTATTGTTGAAGCAATGGCAGCAATCGTACTGGCTGATTTTTATTTGATAAATAAAACGTATTAATAAATAATCCTAACGATTTTTTCTTATTTTTACCCTATAGAGGTAGAAACGTTGAATAATTCTTTTGAATTTTGCTAAAATGCTTATAATTGTTTAAACAATTAGATAGCGCAAAATATTTCAAAAACTCCTCTAAATTTTAGAGGAGTTTTTTTATTCCTATAAATCAAATAAGTAAAAATATACATGAAAAAATCTCTTGCGCTACACTGGAAAATTTTGATAGGAATCGTTTTTGGATTGCTTTTCGGGTTGATAATGAAAAATTTTGACCTAAAAGATATTGTAGTCGATTGGGTGAAACCTTTTGGAACTATTTTTATCAATATGCTAAAAATGATTGCTGTTCCTTTAATTGTGGTTTCCTTAATTGTAGGATTAGCTGATTTAAAAGACATTTCTAAACTATCAAGACTGGGCGGTCGAACAGTTATTCTCTATTTATTCACTACTGTTTTTGCGGTATGTTTGGGATTAATTTTGGCTAATCTAATTCAACCAGGAAGTTATATCAATCAAGAGGCTAGAGAAAGTTTGTTGACTAATTTTGCTGGTGATGCTTCGCAAAAAATTGAATTGGCTCAAAAAGCTAAAGAAAGTGGTCCTCTTCAACCCCTTGTAGACATTGTTCCCGAAAATATTTTTAGCGCATTGAGTGATAATGCCAGTATGTTACAAGTAATTTTCTTTGTTGTTCTTATCGGTATTGGTCTAATTTTAATTGAAGAAGAAAAAGCGAAGCCTGTAGTTGCTTTTTTTAAAGGATTGAACGATGTGATTTTGAAAATTATAGATCTTATTATGTTGTTTTCACCTTATGGTGTATTTGCTTTAATGGCTGCGCTAATGGTTGAAATTCCTGGTTTTTCTACTTTAGGCGCTCTAGGAATTTATGGATTGACAGTATTACTAGGTTTGTTGATAATGACTTTTTTGTTTTATCCTGCCTTGTTGTTATTGTTTACAAAAATGAATCCTATTCAATTTTATAAGGCTATTGCACC
>NCET01000161.1:1925-8125 GCA_002280815.1 Flavobacteriales bacterium 32-34-25
GTAAATATGGACGGAACAAGTTTGTATCAAGCCGTCGCGGCTATTTTTATTGCACAAGCAATGCTTCCATATCCATTGGATTTAGCAACTCAACTGATGATTGTAGTTACAGCTACTTTGGCGTCTATTGGTTCAGCTGCAGTGCCTAGTGCGGGAATGGTAATGCTGGTTATTGTTTTAGGACAGGCTGGGATTCCTGAAGCTGGATTGGCATTAATTTTTGCTATTGACAGACCTTTGGATATGTGTAGAACAGTTGTAAACATTACGAGTGATGCTGCTGTAGCAACGATTGTGGCAAAATCAGTAGGTAAGTTAAATCAAGAGCCTAAAAAATAATCGCTGTTTTTGTTAAAATATAACTTACAATTTGACACATAATCGATTGATTGTTTTATATTTGGGGTGAATATGATAACTATGTATTTTATACGAATTGTTTTTTTATTTTTCTCTTTATCTCTTTTTAGTCAAACTACAGTTGTTAATAGTAGTAAGGCTAAGAGTGATTCATTGCTACTGTCTAAAACAGCTTCTGAAAATTTAATTTTGCCTCATGAAATTAGAGATAAAAAACAGAACTCACTGCCGTTTAGTAATGCTGATAGTGCAGTAAAATCAGAAATTGATGCTTATAAAAGAAGAATTGATGAAATAGAATTAGAAAATAAGTTTCAGGCACAGGTTTTAGAAAAAACCAAAACCATTTCTATTTTATTGATTATTAGTTTGATTATTTTGTTGCTTTTGATTTATTCATTGTATCGGAATTATAATTTTAAGAAAGTTAAAAATTTAGAATTAATCAGCAAGAATAAAGAATTACAGCTAGCAAAGGAAAAAGCCGAAGTTGCCTCTAAGTTAAAATCACAGTTTGTATCGACTATAACACATGAATTGCGTACACCTTTGTATGGAGTAATCGGAATTACAAATATGTTAGTTGATGAACATAAAGAACTAGCAGATAGTCCTCATTTAAAATCACTTAAATTCTCGGCAAAATATTTATTATCACTAGTAAATGATGTTTTGCAAATTAATAAAATTGAAGAAAACAGAGTTGTTTTAGAAAAAATGACTTTTAATATTGGTGACGAAATAGAATTCATCAAAAATTCTATGTCTTATTTGGCTCAAAAACACAACAATAGTATTGATATAATTATAGATCCGGCTATTCCTGAATATTTGATTGGAGATAAATTACGATTTTCTCAAGTCATTATCAATTTAGTGAGTAATGCTTTGAAATTTACTCATAATGGTAAGGTTACTGTTTTAGCTAAGTTGGTTGATGTAAAAGACAAACTTTATTTTATAGAGTTTAATATTGAAGATAATGGAGCTGGAATTGCCGAAGAAAATCAAGTGAAAATATTTGATAAATTTGTTCAAGTTAGTCGAAAAGAGATTGATTATCAGGGTACAGGTCTTGGATTGTCTATTGTAAAGCAACTTTTAGAATTGTTTAATAGTACCATTTACTTAAAAAGCGAATTAGGAAAAGGAACCAGTTTTAATTTTACTATTGCTTTTGAGAATGATATGTTGAAAACCAATTCGATTATTAATAATATTAATGTTGACTTATCGTCTAATCAAATTTTTAATATTCTGGTTGTTGATGATAATAAAATTAATCTTCTTATTACACAAAAAACAATTGAAAAATTCAAATATCAATGTAAAGCTGCTTTGTCTGGGCAAGAAGCATTGAATGTATTGGATTTAGAAAGATTTGATGTAATATTAATGGATATTAATATGCCAATAATGAATGGTTTTGATACCACCAGATTAATTCGTGAAAAAGGAATAGAAACGCCTATAATAGCATTAACGGCATTTGATAAAGATGAAATTACCGAAGAAGCTATTTCTGCAGGTTTTGATGATATTATTAGCAAGCCTTTTGATTCGAGACAATTATATAAAGTTATTAATGATGCAATTGTAAAAGAAGCAAGTTTGGTCTAAAAAAAACAATCGTAAAAAAGCTTTTTTGGCTCGTTTACGATTGAAATAAAATTTGAAAAGCGTTGGTTATTAATACCAGCGTTTTTTATTTTGTTTGGAAGCTTCTGATTTTCTTGATTTATGCGCTCCACCGCTTCTGTTTGAATTTTTAGGTTTTTCCTCAATTTTATCAGGACTTCCTGCATGCCAAGGATAAGGATGATCTGAAATGGTTTTTACATCCACCTTAATTAGTTTTTGAATGTCCTTCCAGTAACCGTGTTCGTCTTTACTGCAAAAAGAAATCGCAAGTCCACCGTTTCCGGCACGTCCTGTTCTACCTATTCGGTGAACGTAAGTTTCAGGAATATTAGGTAAATCAAAGTTGATAACATAAGGCAATTGGTCAATATCAATACCACGAGCCGCAATATCGGTAGCAACAAGAACGCCCACTTCTTTATTTTTAAAAGCATCTAAAACGCGTTGTCTGGCATTTTGCGATTTGTCTCCGTGAATGGCTTCGGCAGCAATATTTTTTTTGCGTAACGCTTTCACCACATTATCAGCTCCGTGTTTTGTTCTCGAAAAAACCAAAACATCAGTTAGATTTTCTTTTTGTAGTAAATTATAAAGCAAGTTTCTTTTTTCGCCTTTTTCTACAAAATAAACGTGTTGTTCTACTTTTTCAGCAGTTGATGAAACTGGAGAAACTGTTACCGTTTCAGGATTAGTCAAAAACATTTCGGCTAATTCTCGAATGGCAATGGGCATAGTAGCCGAGAAAAACAAAGTCTGTCTGTTTTTTGGCGTCAGCTTAACAATTTTCTTTACGTCGTTAACAAATCCCATATCAAGCATTTGATCGGCTTCGTCTAAGACCAAATTGTGTAAATGGTCTAAATCAATAAATCCTTGTTTGTGTAAATCCAATAATCTTCCAGGAGTAGCAATCAAGATATCTACACCATTTTTTAAGGTGTCAACTTGAGGATTTTGAGAAACACCACCAAAAATGGTCAATTGTGTTAGGTTTGTATATTTGGCATAAGTATCAAAACTTTGTCCTATTTGTACAGCCAATTCTCGAGTAGGAGTCACTACTAAAGTTCGGATTACTTTTGGTTTTTTTGATGAACCTACAATTCGATGCAATTGATGAATAATTGGAATAGCAAAAGCTGCTGTTTTTCCTGTTCCTGTTTGAGCACAACCTATTAAATCATTTCCGGCTAAAATAAGCGGAATGGCTTGTTCTTGAATAGGAGTTGGGTTAGTATAGCCTTGTTCAAATACGGCTTTTTGAATACTTTTTGAAAGTGATAAATCTTCGAATAACATAAGTTTGGTATTAATTATCCTGTAATAGCTACAGCGATAAGTTGGGCAAAGATAGTATTATTATTCTTGATGCTTGTTTATTGCTTGTATTGGCTATTGATAAAAGATAGGCTGTTAGTTTTAAAGGGGACTTTTAGTCGAATTGGATTTTATAAAATCGGTAACGAGGTAGCCAATTAGTTTTCCAATTAAATGGTTGTTTTTGTCTATATCTAAATCAGGTGCGCCTTCGCAAATGTGAATGTAACTGGCATTTTTATTTTTAGCAAAGAAAGAAACAAATTGACGCAATTCTTCTACCGAAAAACCACTCAAAGTCATGGCACTACTGGCAATATTAGGAATGGCATCTAAATCAATTTCAATTCCAAAAGAATCCAATTTTATGAATTCTAAAGCTTCAAACATTTCTTGAGAAAAGTTTTTTTCTTTTCGAATGTTGATACTGTCGTAAGTATTGTAGCGTACTCGGTCTTCGGTTTTTTTGATAATATCCAAGACACTTTTAGAAGTATAGTTTTCGTGTAAACCAAATACAAAATATTTTTTTAGGAAACCTTCTTCATAAGCATAAGAAAAACCATTTCCGCTGTGGCGTCCTTCTAAAATTCTAAAATCGGAATGGGCATCAAAGTTAATGGCGTTGATGGGTTTTCCTTTGGCAAGAGCCGTACCTTTTATGTTTCCGTAAGCATTGTTGTGTCCGCCACCAATGATAATAGGAATTTTGCCTAATTTAACGATGCTAAAAATGATGTGAGAAACGTCTTTGTCAATTTTTTTAACTAATTGACTTAGTTTTACGCGATCATCAATATTATGAAAGTCTAAATTTTCTACTTCTTTCATCTCTTCTAAGACATTAATTTGTCCTAGAACAACAATTTGGTTTCCTTTACAAAAACGATTGTGCTGAATGTTAGCAATACTTTTAATGGCTTCATTCCATGCCGAAGCAGCGCCGGGTCTGCCAAAATTAGCTCGAATACCAATGTCCTCAGGGATTCCTAGTAACACATATTTGGCTTCGGTATTTTTTATAAATGAAATGGGATTGGTTCCAACGGGAACCGTAAGCATTTTTTCTCCAAATTTAATTTCTCCACTTCTATGGTTTGTAACCTTGGCTAGATCATTAATTGTGAATGGCAGAAATTTTTCCATAAAAAAGAAAATTTTTCACCAAAAATAATATAATTTATCTACTTACGTTATATCTTAAAAATTATATTGTTAAATTTGGTATTATTAAAATTGAAAAAACGTTAAAAAAATGGAAAACAAGCAAAGTAGTTCAAGTCTAAAGGCAGTTATAGCTGTATTGGCAGTTTTATTGGTGGGGAGTTTAGTTTATATTTTCAAATTATCTTCTGAAACAGAAAAGGTACAAACGGTATTGACTAAAGAAGTATCTGAAAAAGATTCAGTATTGAAAGATTTAGAAGAATTAAAAGCAACTTATGATGCTGCAATTGCTGAAAACACTTCAATGTCTGACGAATTGATTCAAGAAAGAGATAAGGTTGTAGGTTTAATGGATGAAGTAAAAAAATCTAAGGGAGATCTTTCGGCATTCAAAACGAAAATGAATCTTTTACAAAACAAAATGAAAGCTTTAATGGCTGAAAACGAAGGTTTGAAAAACCAAAATGTAGTTTTAAAAACACAGCGTGATAGTACAGCAGTAGTTTTGGATGAGTCTAAAAAATACAATCAAACTTTAGTGGGACAAAATGATGAGTTAGCTAAAGTTGTTGAAAAAGGAGCTAAATTAACTGTTTTAAATATTCAGAGTTCAGCTTATAAAGTAAGAAGTTCTGGAAAAGAAGTTGAAACTGATAAAGCAAGAAGAACGAATATGCTTAAAATTAGTTTTACAATTGCTGGTAATGAAATTGCACAATCAGGAGACAAAACCTATTATGTACAAGTTATTGATAGCAAAAACAATGTTTTAGGCGAAAAGAAAAATATTAGTTTTGATGGTAAAGATTTGACTTATAGTTTTACAAGTACTGTGAAATATGAGAACAAAACGGTGAATGTTTCAGAAAACTTACCAGGTAAAGATTTTCAAAAAGGAACTTATTTTATTAATGTTTTTGATAAAGGAGAATTGGTTTCTAAATCAAGTTTCTCTTTGAAATAATAATTCATTTAAGTTATAAAATAATAAGGGCAGTTGAAAATTTTCAACTGCCCTTATTTATTTCCAAATAGTACTAAGTTGGAATTAGAGAAAACAAAAGATTATTGAGAAACTTTAATCTCAAACATTTTGTCCCAGTTTTTTCCAGTTATAAAAATGGTTTTGGTTTTTGGGTTGTAGGCAATTCCGTTTAAAACTTCTGCAGTTGCGCTTTTAAGTTGTTTACGTAATTTAGATAAATCCAAAATGGCTTCAACTGCACCGTTAGCTGGGTTTACAATCGCTATGGCGTCTTTTTGCCAAATATTAGCGTAGAATTTCCCATCTATAAATTCCAATTCGTTTACCGCTTTGATTTTAGAATTTCCAGAATAAACATTGATATAATCAATCATTTTTTGTGTTTCAGGATCCATTTTCCAAATTTTCTCTGTCCCGTCTGATTGGTAGATGTGTTTCCCATCATTGGTCATTCCCCAACCTTCAATGTCTTTGTCGTAAGCAAAAGTTTTCTCTAGTTTTAAAGTTTTGGCATTATAAATAAAACCAGTTTTCTCTTGCCAAGACAATTGAAATATTTTTCCATTGATAACAGTAATTCCTTCACCAAAGTATTTTGCATCTAAGTCAACTTGTTTGAATACTTTGCCACTTTTGTAATCGTATTTTCTAAAATAAGAATTTCCTTTTTGTCCTGTGCTTTCGTATAAAGTGTCTTTGTAGAATTCAAGGCCTTCAGTAAAAGCATTTA
>NCET01000162.1 GCA_002280815.1 Flavobacteriales bacterium 32-34-25
AAAAAGTAGTTGTATAGTAAGTTTAGGATTAAAAATTATATTTGTATAGCTATAACAGGATTTATTTAATAACCTGTATAGTTATTTTAGGACGGGACAGTAGGTGACGGTGTGTCCTATGAATTTGCTCAAGATATTATCGAAAAAGTATCTAAAGAATATACATTGAGTAAAGAACATCAGTATATTTTTGCAGGTTTGCCTTCGGAAACCGAGCATAATATGAGTCAGCTGTATATAGATTCAGGTACTGTAGTAAAAGACAAACAAGACCGGGAAGCGTACCTTCTAAAACAGAATAAGGATAAATTAATCGGTTTTATAGATTTAGAAAAGGTAAACGAAACTTCAGATAAAGAACATTACTTAATTTGCAGCTATAAAGACCCTGATAAATTGGGAGAAACATATCAGCATAAAGCATTAAAATATTTTGACTTAGTCGCGGGAATATTTGCAACCAAAATCGAACAACTATTTAAAAACGGGTATCAAAATGTCTATTTAGTGACAGATCACGGTTTTGTCCTTACAGGTATTTTGGATAATTCAGACAAAATAGAAGTTGATTTTAAAGGGAATGTAAAAATAAGTGAACGTTTCATTAGGTCAGAAAACAAACAAAAAATTGACACTAACTTACTGATTGAAAAAGAAGTGGTTTATAACAACTTCAACTATTCTTATTTTGCCAAAAGATTAGGTCCATTCAAATCAACGGGTGTATATGGCTTCAGTCACGGTGGTTTATCGCCACAAGAAACAATTATTCCGTTTTTAAAATGGTCAAATGATAATAACGCACAAGATCAGCTTCAGGTAGTTATTTCTAACAAAAAAGATTTAAACGATGTAACTGGCGATTTATTTTCAATTGTATTAAAAGCAAGTACAGAAACTTCAGATTTATTTTCATCGGAACGAAAAGTTATGATACTCTTTTTTGCAAATAATAAAAATATAAATGAAAGCGATATAATCACTATTGAAAAAGATAACGAAGTTAAAAAAGAATTCCGTTTCGGTTCAAATGCAACAATTGAAGTGAAGATAGTAGATGCAATTACCAAAGAACAATTAGACAAAGTAATAGTCAAACAAAACAAAACTAGGGATTTAGGAGGTTTACTTTAAAACAGATACGTTATGATAGTATTGGACGAATTAGATAAAAAGGCATTAGAACATTTCAGGGGGTTTGTTGTAAAAAAAGACCTTGTGGGAATCATCAAAGGAGGCGCAAATGTGCCAGCTTTTGTATTGGAATATTTATTGGCCAATACCTGCAGTACCGAAGATGAAGAAAAACTCAAAGAAGGAATGGAAAATGTAAAAACCATTTTGAGGGATCATTATATCAATCCGGAAGAAAGTTCCTTGATTCAATCTAAACTTCGTGAAAAAGGGAACTATAAAATTATTGATAAAATATCCGTAGAATTAGACCCTAAAATAGACAAATATTGGGCTAATATTAGCAATAGCAATATCAAAAAAGCCAACATAAGTGATGAATTGGTAACTAGTCACGAAAAATTATTATTAGGTGGTATTTGGGCAATTATTGATATGGAATATGACCCGTTAATCACAATTGGAAATACTGTTTTTCCTTTTGTGGTGAAAGAAATAAGACCTATTCAACTGTCTTCATTTGATAATAGTAAAGTTTCAAATAAGAGAAACCAATTTTCAAAAGAAGAATGGAAAAAATTATTGCTCCGTAGTGCGGGTTATGAACCCTATAGTGAAGGATTAGATGAAAGAAAGCTAAATCTATTATTGTGTCGTTTGATACCTTTAGTGGAAGCCAATTTCAATATGGTGGAACTAGGTCCACGGTCTTCAGGTAAGTCATACATCTACAAAGAAATCACACCTTATGCAATTTTAATTTCAGGTGGTCAAGGTTCAGTGGCGCAATTATTTGTAAACAACACTTCTGGTCGTGTTGGTGCAGTTGGTCTTTGGGATGCCATTTGCTTTGATGAAAGTACAGACAAGCTTTTCAAAGATAGGGATGCCATTCCATTAATGAAAGATTATATGGAAAGTGGTTCGTTTTCAAGAGCAAAAGGTGGTGAAATTTCAGGTTCGGCATCCATAATCTTAAACGGGAATATAAACCAACCAGTAGAAACCGTATTACAAACATCACACTTATTCAGTCCATTATCAGATGAAGTAAATCACGATACCGCATTTTTAGACCGTATCAATTTATTTTTACCAGGTTGGGAAATAACAAAGTTTAGCCCTCAAAATTTCACAAATCATTTTGGTTTCAGTACCGATTTCTTTTCCGAAGTATTGAAATCCCAAAGAAAAAAAACCTATTACGATGCTTTGGACAAATATTTCTCTTTGGGTTCTCATTTAAAACAGCGAGATAGCAAATCAGTAAGAAGAATTATATCAGGTTTTATAAAATTATTACATCCAAATGGTGAGTATTCCAAAGAAGACATTAGAGAGTATCTTATCATAGCTATGGAAATGCGTCGTAGAGTAAAAGAACAACTCAAACGTATTGGTGGTATGGAATTCTGGGATACCAACTTTTCATACATCGACAAAGAAACACAAGAAGAAATATTCGTGGGATTACCGGAAGAAAAAGGGTCGTCTTTAATAGAAGCCAATCCATTGGCGCCGGGAGTGTGTTACACCGCAACAAGTGATGGCGATTCTAACTCTTTAATCAAAATTGAAGTAGTCGCATTGAAAGGTTCAGGAAAAATAAACATCACGGGAACAAGTTCAACTGAAGTAAAAGAGAATATCAAGAACACATTCAACTATATCAGAGCCAACGAGAAAAGCATCCTAAACGAACAGCATTCATTAGCTACCTATGACTTGAATATTCAAGTAAGCAACATAATGGGAGCTTCAATTCACGGTGGTATTGGGAGTGCGGTATATGTGGCAATTATTTCCGCAATTTACAAGAAGAACCTCAAAGCAGGTTTGGCGGTTCTAGGAAATGTTTCCATTGGGGGAGCAATAGAAAGAGCTTTAAATTTCGCCGACAAAGTAACATTACTATCTGAAAACGGTGCAAAAACAGTTATTGTACCTATGGACAACTTATCAGAAATTGCAACTTTACCAACCACAATTTTGGGCAAAACAGATGTGCCTTTCTATGGTAACAGTCAAATGTTATTGCAAAAATCGGTCTTAGGGGAATAATATTTATTTAAAAGAAAAACTCCAGTAAGTAGTGATAAAAATATAAATACAACTTAATACACGTATGCCTGAAATCCCTCTTAAAAATCAAATTATTGAATGGCTTAAAATTCAGCCATACTGGCTACAGTATTCTGCAAATCATCTTCTTGAAGATTCAATGGTTGTAAATCAAATTATAGATAATGCTTATATTTTTTTAAAACAGGATATAGGTGTTGAGATAATATCTGAAGAGAGAGCACCCATAATATTTAATGAGATTATAAAGGTTAATGATATAATCTCAAACACTTTAACATTAAATACTATACACAGCATTGAGAATGTTAACGCTCTTGAATCAGGACAATCAATTGATATAAATAAGAATCTAACCATCATATATGGTAATAATGGTTCTGGTAAATCTGGTTATATAAGAATGTTAAACAATGCGTTTAATACAAGAGGTGATAAAACTTTAATTGGAAATGTTTTTAATAGTGAAAATAATGGAGAACCCAAATGTAAATTTATTTTTCAAACAACTACCGAACCATATGAAAAAGAGTTTCCAAAAGACAAGAGTAGTTTTGAATTTTCTCAATTCACTGCATTTGACACACATAGTGTAAAAATACATTTAGACAACGATAATCAATTAAACTTTATTCCTACTGGATTTGAATTTTTCGAAAATATTGAAATATTATTTGAAGAGTTAAAAACCAAATTAATCCACGAAATTCAAGAAAATAGACCTCGAAATAATTTTATTATTCATTTTAAAAATGAGAATCAAATCAAAAATGTGGTTCTTAATTTAGGTACAAATACTGACATTGAAGAGTTAAGTTTATTGAGTGATTTTTCTCAAGCAGATACCAATCAATTAGAAGAAATAAATATAAAAATAGCGGAACTTAAAGCATTAAATATTCAATCAAAAATAGAAGGATTTGAACAGTTACAACTCGAACTAAATCATTTTATTTTAAATCAGCAAAGCATTATTGATTTACTGTCCGCAGAAAATGTTCAGAATTATATAAATTTAATAAGCAGATATCATCAATTAAAAGAGCTTTCAAAAGAACAAGGAATAAAAAATTTAGAAGAATATGAAATTGAAATAATTGGCAGTTCAGAATGGCGTGATTTTATATTAGCTTCAAAAAATTATGCAGATGTTATAGAAAAACAAAGACAAGATGGTTTTTCATATCCAAAAGAAGAAGACAATTGTTTATTTTGTTTACAACCGCTATCAGAAAAAGAAAATTTATTAGTTCAAAAATATTGGCAATTTTTAATTAGTGAAGTGGAAAAAGAAATTATTAAAGTCACTCTAAAAATAAAACAAGTTTTGAGTGTATTAGAAAATTTAAAGAGTGTTATATTTGATGAAACAACGAATTTATTTTCATATTTAAACTCTAAAGATCCTGAATTAGCTACTAAATGGAAAACAATTGCCAAAAAATGTGAAGATTCAAGGCAAAATATTATTAAAAACTTAAAAAATATAAATAATGATTTACCTGCATATTTTTTTGAGGATAACACAAATGAATTTAACCAGCTTACTATTCTGTTAAAACAAGAAAAAGACGTATTGTTTGCTAAAAATACACCTGAAGAAATAGCAACTCTTACAATACAATCAAATTATTTAAGTGATAAGTATCTTTTGAGCATACTATTACCAGATATTTTAAAATTTATTGAAAAACACAAATGGTCTTCAAATGCAGAACAAAACTTAGGAGCTCTTAAAACTAATTCTATAACATCATTTCAAGGAGCATTATTTGCTAAACACATTACTGAAAAATATACAGAAAAATTTAATGAGGAGTGCAAAACTTTAAATGCTCCAATGGTAATTGATATTGTCCAACAAAATTCAAAATTAAAAACTTTTAGAAAATTACAAATTGCTAAGCAAACAGCTAGCCAGATATTAAGTGAAGGAGAGCAAAGAGCAATATCACTGGCTGATTTTTTAGCGGAAGTTCAATTAAACACTAAAAATACTGGTGTTGTTTTTGATGACCCTGTCACATCATTAGACCACCATAGAAGAGAAGTAATTGCTGAAAGATTAGTAAAATTATCTGTGTCTAAACAGGTTGTTATTTTTACTCACGACATTTCATTTTTATCTAAGCTAACTAGTTATGCAAAAACTATTGAAGATTTATCTATAACAATAACTTCAATTAGAAAATTTGGAAATACAATAGGTATAATTAAACCAGAATTACCGTGGATAGCTCAAAAAATTTCAGATAGAACAAAATATTTGCGTAATGATATAGTAAAGCTAAAAAGATTAGTAAAAGAAGGTGAAGAAGATGAATATAATAAATCAGTAAAAGGATGGTATGGATTGCTTCGTGAGGCTTGGGAAAGATGTGTTGAAGAGAGATTATTTAAAGGAGCAATTGAAAGATTTTCTGGTGAAGTCCACACTAAACCCCTAAGCAAAATAGAAATTACTGCTGAACTTGTTAGTATGATCAATGAAGGTATGACACAATCTTCAAAATGGGTTCACGACCAAGCTATGGGATTAAATCCAGTTATACCTAATATTGCAAAAGTTGAAGAAGATTTTAATAAAATTTTAGTGTTTTCAGAAAAATGTAAAGTTGATTAAAATATAATCCTCTTAAAAAAAAAGATAATCACATATCTAAAGATAAATTTCTTCACAAAATCCATAATCTTTATTAATAAATTTTAAATTTAATAGCCATTACCTCATTCATCTGCACAAAACTCTCGTTTAGTCCAAGTATTCCTAAACTCAAGTCTTTGTTTGCTTCATTTCGTTAATTATTATAAAATTTATACAATGATATTTTTAATCTATTTAGGTATTGGAATTTTATCTAATTTTATTGGTCCACTTGCCAAACATTTGGCCATTGAGGATAAATACTCTTTAAAAGAAAATAAAAACAAAAGTTGGTTTTACAGATACTCATTTATTATTTTGACGAGATC
>NCET01000531.1 GCA_002280815.1 Flavobacteriales bacterium 32-34-25
GATGCCGCTACAACATATTTAAAGAAAGGTTTTTGGTATAACGGAATTACTTTAGTTTCTTCTTTTTTATCGAAATCCAATTCTAATCGGATTTTTTCATGCATTCTTTGCTGCACATCTTCTTTGGATCCTAAATGAGCAGGCCAATTTTCGATTTCCTGATTATTTAAGAAGAAATTCAGCAGTTTGTCTAATTCCTCTTTCGTAATAGAACCATCGAGAAGTTTACTAACTAATTCTGAAAAATAGTGTTGATGATTGAAACTCATTTGTTCGTTTTTTGTATGCTTATATAACTAAGTCTCCAAAAAAACGTTTCACACCTGCTCTATTTGTAATTATTTTTACTTTTTTTTACACATCTTATTTTTTTACTTTAAAAAAAGTGTGATAAACTCAATACTTACGGCTACTCCGAGAGATTCTTTTAAAATCTTTAAAGCTTTAGAAATATGTCCTTCAACTGTGCGTTGCGAAATATTTAATTGCTCAGCAATCTCCTTATTAGACAACATATTTTCTCTGCTCAACTTATAAACCTCTTTACATTTATCTGGTAAAGTATCAATAATGGAATCTAAATGATGAATTAATTCTTCATGCATTAACTTGGTTTCTGGATTAGAAGTTTCAATTTTATTTTCAAAATTATCAAACAACTCGCCCTTTAGCATCTTTTTATTTTTATCAAAATGGTCATAGACTTTATACACGGTGCTGGTGTACAAATAACTTTTCAAAGACACTTTTATCTGTAACTTTTCCCTTCTTTGCCATAGCGAAATAAACACTTCCTGAACTATATCCTCACATACCGATCTATCTTTAACAAGATTATAGGCAGCCAAATACATGATTTCCCAATATTCTTTATAAATAATAGTCAAAGCTTCTTCCTCGTTTTCCTGAAGACGCTTCACAAGATCTATGTCATTGTATTTATTTACAAATGCCATTTAAAATATGCTTTAAGGGTTATTGGGTCAAATCTAAAAATAAATAATCAATTTTCGAATATCTTAAAATTTTAACATAATATTTTATCAAACAAAGAGAACAATCCCTACAAACATTAAAAAAATAGGGTTTTGAAAATTATTTTTATTTCTCAAAAAAACAGCATTCGTTGCTATCATCCACAATAACAAGAATCAATGTAATTCTTTATTAAAAAACAATACACTAGCAAAAACGAATAAACCAACTTAAAAAAAAGCAGCTAACATCAGAAAAAAATGACAGTTGATTTATAAATGTTACTATATTTACATTTCATTATTTTCAAAAAACCTGCTATGACCATTTTTTTATTGTTATTACTTTTTGGATTTTTATACTATATCAAAAC
>NCET01000163.1 GCA_002280815.1 Flavobacteriales bacterium 32-34-25
GTAAACCAGAAAACGTCTAAAATTATCACTATTCCGCCTCCACAAATGGTTGCTAATATGAAAGTAGGAAACATGGACGGTTTTTGTGTAGGAGAGCCTTGGGGTGGTGTTGCAGCTATGCAGGGAGTAGGATTTACACAAATTGCTTCGCAAGACATCTGGAAAGATCATCCTGAAAAAGCATTGGTAGTAAACAAAGATTTTAGTGCTAAAAGAAGAGCTGATCTTAAAAAAGTGATGAAAGCAATTATGGAGGCTTGTATCTGGCTTGATGTTCCTGCAAATCGTAAAAAAACAGCCGATATTATTGGAAGAGCGCCTTATGTAAACGCTAATAACGATGTTATCCAAGATCGTTTGAATGGAGAGTACAACTTGGGATGCAAACTAGGACAAAAAATATACAAAGGAGACCAAATGGTTTTTCATAAAGGCGGATTGGTTAATTTTCCTCGTAAATCGCACGCTATTTGGGCTATGGCACAGTTTGTACGATTTGGATATTTGAAAACACCACCAAACTACAAAGCCATTGCCGATAAATTAATACTACAAGATTTGTATAAAGAAGTAGCAGCAAGCATGAAAGTAAAAGTACCTGCTGATGATATGAAACCATTTTCACTTACTATGGACAAAACGGTTTTTAATCCTGCTAATCCAGCAGCTTACCTAAAAGTTGTAAAAAGATAATAAAATAAATAGCAAATAATCCCTCTCGAAAGGGAGGGACATTTTAAAAAGCTTACGCAGAACAAACAAAACAATTGAAACAAAACAAACAAGGAAGTTAAACTAAAAAAGATTGAATCATGTCAGAAAGAGAAGCATTAACAATAGGAACTTATGAGGAGGTAAATGTAGCTTCAGTAGCCACTTCTCAAAAGGAAGAAAGCAAAAACGAAAAATTAAGTGTGTTAGCAGAAAAGCTGTTAGAAAAATCAAAATCATTACTTTTTGCAGCATTAGGATTATTCATCGTTGGAGGCTTATGGGAATTATTAAGTAGCGTTACAAAAGACGCTTTGCCAGGACCAATAGCAACATTAACGGTTTTATACGAAATGATTAGTGACCCTTTTTATGATTATGGTCCTAACGACAAAGGAATTGGATTGCAATTATTCAACTCTATTAAAACGGTATTATTAGGTTTCTTTTTAGGCTCATTAGTAGCTATTCCAATAGGGATATTGATGGGAGCAAGTACTATTTGCAAACAAATTTTTTATCCTATCGTACAACTTTTAAAACCAGTTTCGCCATTAGCTTGGTTCCCAATTGGTCTAGTAGTATTCAAAGACACTGGTTTAGCAACGATTTTTATTGTATTTATTACGTCATTATGGTCTACATTAATTAATACCTCTTTTGGTATTGCATCTTTACCGCAAGATCATAAAAATGTAGCCAAAGCATTTGGATTTTCTAAAATGAGATATTTAACTAAAATATTAATTCCGTTTAGTTTACCTCACATTATTACAGGTTTAAAGTTGAGTATTAGTGTAGCCTGGTTAGTAATTGTAGCTGGCGAAATGTTGTCAGGAGGAGCAGGAATTGGATTTTTTGTTTGGGACAGTTGGAATGCCCTAAGTCTTGAAAAAGTAATATCGGCCATTATTATCATTGGTGTAGTAGGGTTACTTTTCGATAAATTATTTACTTACATAGAAAACAAAGTGGCTTATAAGGCTTAGAAAAAGCTGCTAAGTTACTAAGGTTCTGAGTTGCTAAGACTCTAAGTTTAAAAAAACTTATAACCTAAAATCTAAAATCAACAGTCTAAAATCTAAAATCAAAGAATCATGAGTTATTTAGAAATCAAAGATTTGGAAATTTCATTTCCAACACCAAAAGGAAAATATACAGCCGTAAGAGATATTAATTTATCAATCAAAAAAGGCGAAATCATATCAATAATTGGACATTCAGGTTGTGGAAAATCAACTATTTTAAATGCTATTGCAGGAATGTTAACACCATCGGCAGGTTCAGTCGTATTAAACAATCAAAACATCAAAGGGCCAGGGCCTGACAGAGGAATTGTTTTTCAAAATTATTCGCTGCTGCCTTGGTTAACGGTGTACCAAAACATATTTCAAGTAGTCGATTCGGTAATGGAAGGTACTACTACAGAAAAGCATGAAATTGTAGCCAAGAATCTTAAAATGGTAAATTTATTCGAACACAAAGATAAATTGCCAGGACAACTTTCGGGAGGAATGAAACAAAGAGTAGCTATTGCTCGTGCCTTTGCCATCAATCCAGGGGTTTTGTTAATGGATGAGCCTTTTGGAGCCTTGGATGCTTTGACAAAAGGAACCATGCAATTAGAAGTATTAAAATTGTGGAATCTAGACAATCGTGAAAAAACCATTGTAATGATTACGCATGATATCGAAGAAGCTTTATTCGGTGCATTTGCCAAGACCAAGAAACAAAATAGAAATTGTAAAAATGCCCGAATATATTGAGCTAAGAGATAAATTGTTACACCTGTTAACAGATCATTTCTCTATTGAAGATATGGGAATGAAATACAAAAATTAGTTTAATTTGTTTTGTTTGTTTAAATCCCTGTCGTAGGCCTACGATAGGGATTTTTAGATTTAAAATATTTAGTTTCCAAAATTTATAAATTAAAATTATACCTATATGAGCAATACAATTTTTGACTTCGTAGGAGGAACAACAGGAGAATGGAAAGTAATAAAAATGAGTACCTTAAAAGGCGATTCACTTCCCGAAATAACGCATATTGCTAAAACTTCAAGTTCGTTGATTCAAGGCAATGAGGGCATTTGGACATTAAAAGGAATTGTAAGCAACCTTAGATATACTGAGAAAGCCGAAAAAGAAAAACTAATCGCTATTCAGGAAGATTTAGGCCGACCATTAGCAACTCAGGCAGCATTTATTCCTTTGCGAAAATCGGCTGAGTGGTGGAATCTCGCTCAGGATGAAAGAAGAAAAATCATGGAAGACAGTTCTAAGCACACTCAAACTGGGCTGAAATATTTACCAGCCATAGCCCGAAAATTATTTCACAGCAGGGATATTGGTGAAGCCTTTGATTTTTTAACCTGGTTCGAATACGCACTTGCTGACGAAGAAGCTTTCGAAGAATTACTATATACTTTACGAAAAACTGAAGAATGGAATTATGTGGATAGGGAAGTAGATATCCGATTGTTGAGGGGTTAGTAGTGAACTAATTGAAGATGTGATTTTTAATTCTCTTGGTTTTCATATACCTTAGATGGTATTTAAAATAGAATACATCTTTTTAGTAACAATTACTCTTTTGTTTATAATTAATATTATCCTCAATTATTGTAATTCGGTTTCATTGATACTATCATTTGATACTATCAATGGTACTTTTTTTTCGTGAACGTCCAAATATTCTTGTTCACGTTCTTTATTTTACAGCGGGTTTGGGATTAAATTAAGTTCTGTTTTCTAATTAATCCTATTTTAGCATTTGTTAACAGTTAGCTATTTGTTCACTTATTTTGAAATAATGTTTGACCAAATTATGTTTTTCTTCTTCTGCTGTTCTATGGAGTTAAAGTCAAGTTCTTTTTGAGTGCTAGATACTTTCATTAAATTGAAGCCTATTTTGAATTTTATTTCAGAAGTATCAATTGTCTTGCTTATTAATAATCTAATTTTAACTGTTCTGGATTTTCCCGGTGCAAGTGTTAAAATTGTCGGAATATTTTTGTCACATCCTTTTCCTACCACTTGCAATTTATTACTACTAACCGAATAAAAGTCTTGCCATGAACAAGACATACTGTAATATCTTAAAGTGTTTTTAGTATTGTTTGTTAGAGTTGTAGGAGTTATCCAAAATATCTGTTTGTTTTCTTTTATAACTTTTCCTTCTATGATTCTTAAGGTATAATTCTCTTTTTTCGTCGTCTGAGAAAAAGTTACGCAGTTGAAAAGCAAAACAGCTATTATCAATATTCTTGTCATGTTTTCTTTCGTTTTATTGGTTTGTAGATAACGTTCTGCAATTTGGAGACTTCTTTTAATTAAAGAAGCTAAACTTTCGGTTAAACACAAATTTTCCAAATACAAAAACAACTTTCTTCCCGATATTTCGGGAAAGCCTAATACCTAAATCCGTAGGAGTAACTCTTTATAGTCTGCTTTTTAAATCCATCATTCCATGAAGAATTCTTGCTATTTCTATTTCGTTCTTTGATATAATAGAGTAGAAGATTATATGTTCACCTGATTTAAAACCTAATATTCCTTTCGTTACGATATCATAGTTTCTACCAAGTTCTGGATTATTTGCTAAATCATCACAGGATGCCAAAAGTAAAACATAATACTTTTCAGCTTGCATTTCAGACCAAGTTTCGATTGTATAATCCCAAATTTCAGATAAGTCATCGACGGCTTTATTTGTTAAATAATATTTAGCCATTTGATTTTTTTCTTGCTTTTAAAACGTCAAGATGTTTTTTAGCATCAAAATCTACCGCACGTCCACTTTCAATTCCATCATTGATCGCTTTTCTTAAAGCTACAATTTTATTTTCCTCATCTTCTAAAAGACGAAGACCAGCTCTGACAACTTCACTTGCGTTGTTGAATCTTCCACCATTTACACTTTGTTCAATAAAACTTTCGAAATGATTACCAAGCGATATAGAAGTATTTCGTCCCATAATTTTTTTAGCTAAGTTACCAAAAAATGGTAACTTTTCAAATAATTACGATTTTTTTTGAAATCTGTCATGACTTGTTTATATAGCGTCTATACACCCAAAATTAGGTCACTATTTTATAGCTTATTATTTATTTGCTAATGTATTATAAATCTTATAAAAAATCAGCTTGAGATGTTGGTTACTGATTTCTGTAACTGTACACTACTTTCTGCCAACTGAATACTAATTCACTATTTCAGAAATCCTAAAACAACGTTCTTTACCCAAATACAATGGATTACCGTGTTTTTCAGACCAAAAACCATCTAATAGATCTTTAGACAAACAACGATAAACGACTACACCCTTATAAATTTGAGCATTTTCGCCTTCGTAATTAAAATTAATCACCAGGATATTATCTCTAAAAAAGCCACTGCCTGTTTGCAGTTGGTCATTATTAATAAGCCATTTGGCTTTAATTCTGTTGTTGGGATCCAGCGTTAAGGAAAGCGTTCCTTTATAGTTGTTTTCCTCGGCATTCTGATTGCTTCCTATAATTTGAAAGTTACCTACTAGTTCTTCGATATTCATTGCTTATTGAAATTTATGAGTCACAAAAATGGCTAAAACTTTAAAAAAAATTAACCACAGATTCCACGGATTAACACGGATTAATCTGTGGCAATCCTTATAATCTGTGGCAAGTTAAATTTTATACTACCGATTTTCGGTTTGCAGTAATATATTTTTTATAATTCTTGCAAGAATACTATTTAAAAAGGGAAAGGCATAAAAAAAATCGAAGTTTTGAGGCTTCGATTTTTTGAGTAAAAATAATTTAAGATTGTGGGGGCTTGGGTTTAAATTGAAATGGTTTCAATTGATTCCAATTATTTTTTAGTAGAAAATATTTGTGGGTTGATGTTCACCATTAAATATGCCCAGTTGTTAGTTGTGTCATTCAAACCACCTTTAAGCGCTACCATAGCATCAGAACCAAACATTTGAGAGTAACCAGCAATAAGAGTAATGTCTTTGCTTGCTTTGTAAACTGCTGTTACATCAACTTCAGTTCCTAAGTATTTATCATCAGTTGCAGCCAATTCATTTGCAGTATAAAATAAATGAGGAGCAACAGACAAGTTTACTTTTTTGATAGGGAAGTCTAATTTTAAAGTAAGATCTTGTAAACCTACTGAGTTAGCGTGGTTTCCTACGTAGAAATAATCCATGAAACCATTAAAAGCGTGGTTGGTACCAAAGATAGGGTTGAATGATTTAGTCATTGGTGAAGTAGAAGTTTGGTCTTTTCCAGATAAGAATTCATATCCTAAAGTAGCTTTGAATTTAGGAGAAAATGCATATCCTAAATTAGCTGCTGTTTGCCAAGCCGAAACTTCGCTTGTAGCAATTTTTCCAGTTTGTCCGTAGAAACTAAAATCAAAAGTTACTTTTTTTCCTGCGTAATTTGCGTAAGTACCAAATGTTTGTGTGTAATTAGTTTCTATATCCAAAGGCGCTTTTAAATATTCTCTTCCAATGTTTAAAGCCAATAAACTAACACCTAATTTTTTAATGCTGGTGTGATACCAGGCATATTGCATGTCTTTAAAATCAGTTGTAAATGGAGTAGATGGAGCTACTTTTCCTTCTGAATCAGCATTCAACGCAAAACCTAGATCCAATTGAGATTTAGCTCCTTTGTATTTGAATAAAGCCGCATCAAAACTACGTCCTTGATTCGCCCAATCTAATCCTCCTATGATTCTTTGGTTGTCATAAGAAATTAGTTGGCGTCCTACTTTAGTACTCCATTTGTCCGTAAAATTGTATTGTGCCCATCCTTCATATAGTGCTAGTCCGTTTTTGTCTGTCGAAATGTTTCCAAGTGTATTCACATTTCCCCAAGTACGTACATTTTGCAAGGCTACTTTTACCGTTAATTTTTCGTCTTTATAATTCAAGTTCAATCTTGTACGTTGTCCTACAAATGAAGTGTGGCTAGTAGTAGGAGTTAATAAGGTTCCAAAACCGTTTGTGTATTCATATCGGGGTCTGATTTGAATATCCGAACTGAATTCCTGAGCCATCGCCCCAGTACTTACTAATCCAATTATTGATAAAGAAAGTGTTTTAAGTAATTTCATAACCGTTGATTTTAAAGTTTGTTTTTGTTTAATTATTATATTGCAAACATACTTACGTAATTGTACTTATGTTCAACGTCTAGCGCAACAAAAACAAGCTTTTTAAACCCGTTTTATTTGTTTTATAAAACAATAAAAAAAAGGTGTAAAAACATAAATTAAAAATAAACAGTTGTTTTTTAGTTAGTTAAAAACACGCATAAGTACTAAGTAGCATTTTAAAAGACTGCTTTTTCTAGTGATTATTACGTAGAATTGAAGTTTTTAATTTCTATTTTACTCCCTTTCCTTTGGAGAGAGTCGGACTGAGGTTAAAGCAAAAAAGCCCGATATCATATCGAGCTTTAGTAGTTATTAAGATGGTTGGTACGGATAAAATTAATTTTGACTGCTTGACATCGCAGCTTTATTGGTACATTTTAAAATAATAATCAGCAGAATGTTTTCCGCTTCCGTAAAACAAGAAAAATACACAAACAGCCAAAGTAGCTAAGGCAAGGAACAAACTTTCAGAGTGCATTTCGCCCATAAAGTTGACTAAAACCGCACCCATTAAAATAGGCAATTGCGCAATAATAGCCCATCGGGTTAGTAATCCAAAAGCAATCATTATTCCGCCAATCATGTGTGCAGGAGTAATGTAATGGATGAGGAACATTCCACCTCCAATGTTGTCAATAGGAGAGATTAAATCAACCAAATACGGGATATTAGTGATAAAATAAATTCCTTTTACGAATAAAAACACGCCCAGTGCAATTCGTACTAAATCTAAGGTAAAATAAGTGTGCGCATTGGCCCATTTATTTAATTCTTTTACATTGTTCATATTGCTGTATGTTTAAAAATGGTACTACTAAGGTAATGATTTTTAGTGTAATAGTGGTAATGAGGTAGTGCGAATTTCAATTTCAATAACTAAAATTGAACTAATTAAGTTTATTGCTGATTTTGGTTCAAAATCCAATCCAGTTCGGGATCTTTTTCCTGAATTTTATCTTCTAATGAAGGCTGAATCGAAACATCTGGAAAAATGCCGTGACCCAGCACATCTGTTTGATAATAAGGTGCTACATTCATAATCCCGATTCTCACTTTTAGATTCGAATGCGGTAATTTCACAACAGGCATAAAACCTGCAACCGTACCGTTATAATCGCCGCCGGTTTCTTCTCCTACAAAAGTGGCTCTTTTAGATCCTTTTAAATTGGAAGAAATAATACTCGAAGCCGAAAAACTTCCTCCATTAATCAAAAGATAGAGTTTACCATCAAACGCATTTTTTTTGATGGTTTGAGGTTTGGTTTCGGTGGCAAAATAGTTTTTTCCGTCTTTATCTTTATGAACATTCAGCAGTAAATAACCGTAAACAAAAGGAGCTAAGACCGATTTTATTGCTTTTACGCCAATAGAACCTTTGTTGAAATAAGCACCTTCAAACAAACTCGCTCTGGAAACTACTTCCGATTTTTTTAAGAATACAAAAGTCGAATCGGCGAGGTAGCGGTACAAATGAACAATTTCGTTCAGTTGTCC
>NCET01000164.1 GCA_002280815.1 Flavobacteriales bacterium 32-34-25
AGCCACCACTTTTGTCAAAGGATGAAAAGCACTTACCGAAGAAATATTCAGGATACTACAGCCTTCTCTTCCTATCATATCAGTAGCAAAAACCTGAGTTGGCAATAAAGTTCCAATAAAATTAAGGTCGAATACAAAACGTAAACCTTCAGTATCTAAACCAAAGAAAGTTTGCAATCCTTCCGTTTTATTTTCTCTGTCAAAAGAAACATCTGCAGAAGTTCCTTTTGGGTGATTTCCTCCTGCTCCATTTATTAAAATGTCAACTAATCCTAATTGCTCATTAATTTCCTGATGTGCTTTTCTTAAGCTCGCTTCATCACAAACATCAGCAGAAACACCTAAGGCTTTTCCGCCTGCACTATTAATTTCGTCAGCTAATTTTTGTGCTTTTACTAAGTCTCTTCCTAATATAGCAACCTTAGCTCCTTGTTTTGCTAATGCGTTTGTAAATCCGGCACCTAGTACTCCAGCACCTCCTGTTATAACGACTACCTTATCTTTTAGTCCTGCAATTATATCCATTCTAGTATTTTATAAAGTTTGTAGCGAAACTACAAAAAAAGATTTATTTATTTATTTTTATCGTTATTCTAAGCGGATTAGCTAACATTTTTGCCTGTTTTTGTAATAAAGCATCCCAATCAACTTCGTCAAATTAATTTGCAAGCTGAACTGAATTATCTAAAAAAATATCGCTCCGATGGAGCTTAAACCTAACCACATCTCTATAAATATTACGCTCCTACGGAGCTAAAAAACAAACTAATAAGCCACAGAGTGGTAATATAAAAATCTATATAAACATTGCACTCCTACGGAGCTAAAACCAAACTAATAAGCCACAGAGTGGCAATATATTTATAGAAGACATTGGAGCTCCGTAGGTGCGAAATAATAAAAACACACGAATCGACCCTGAAACATTTAATTTATTTCTTAATAGGCTGAATTCCTTCTAATGTAGGTTTAGTAGCAATGATATTTCCTTGTTCATCAAAATAAAGTCGGTCGATACATACTTCTCTGTTATATCCGGCTGCACGTCCCATAGTGATTCCTTTTGGGATGGTAAAACGATGATACACCATATACCACTCATCAGTACCTGGAATTTGGATTACCGAGTTGTGACCCGTTCCATAAATTCCTTTTGAAGGATCTTTAGCCAATATCAAATTATCTTTAGGTATCGTAAAATTTCCCAAAGGCGAATCGGAAGTGGCATATCGCACTCTGTAATTTTCGCTTCGGGTATCATCCTCAGACCATAAGAAATAATATTTCCCTTTTCGATAAAAAACTTCCGTTCCTTCTCTAAAAGTCCGGTCTGGTTTTAAAACTGTCAAAGTATTCTCTTTCACCGAAATCATGTCATCATTCAATTCCACTCCCACCATAAATCCGTTTCCATAATACAAGTAACTTTTTCCTGAAACAGGATCAGTAAATACATCCGGATCAATAATTTGACCTCTTGTAATTCCGTTAGGTTTTGTAGCTACTAATGGTTTTCCAATATCTGTAAATGGCCCTTGAGGATTATCGCTTGTCGCCACACCTATTTTTGCTTCTGCAGTGTAATAAAAGAAATACTTGTATTGTCCATTTATTTTTTTCTCGGCTGCTGCAGGTGCCCAAGCATTTTTATCAGACCAGGAAACGTCTTTTTTCAAATCTAATAATACACCATCATCTACCCAATCCACTAAATTAGTTGATGAAAAACTCTTGAAATAATCGCCACTCCATTCGTTAAAACCATCGCTGGTAGGATAAAGATGAAAGCGATTGTCTTTATTCGAATACAAAATTTCAGGATCGGCATAATAACCCGTCAACGAAGGATTATTTCTAACCGCCACTTCGACATCAAAGGTCATTTTGCCTAAATCGCCCATTTCAAAATCATACTTTACCGCCTTTTGAGAAAAATCCTGCGCTCCTGCCGGACTCACTGTTGCTCCTTGATTTACTTTGAATTCTGGATTAAAATTCTTCAAATTGGTTCCGTTTTTTACCGGAAGAAACATCTTTTTATTTTGAACATCAACAATAACATTGTTTTGTTTAATTGCCGCCGATTGTGCTCCAACAATTTCACTGTTTGGAAACCAACCGAATGTATCAATCAACCTTTGTGCTTCCGATTTTGTAATTGGCAAAACGGTACCGTGTCGTGGATGAAAATTCATAAAAACACTTTCATCAATAACTTTAAAATTTTCCAAGTCAGTCGATGACGTAAATTGATATTTCCCTTTTCGATACATATCATACATCAGAATATAGGTGTCCGAATTGTTCAATTTAAAAACGCCCGAACCTTCCACTGATTCATTGGTTTGATCCACATACTCCTCTTTCAACACATATCCAGAAGTCAATTGGTCTGAAATAGCAACTTTAATTCCTTTATCGGCAGTGTCTTCTGTTTTTAAGAACAAATGAAATTTTCCGTCTTTTTCTATAATATCGGCATCAATGCAAGAACGATTTATTGGACTATAAAACAATTGTTTTGGAACTGTTTCCAAAGCCGTGAAATCTTTATTAGCATAAGAATAATAAACGATATCTGTTCCACCAGGCTGCAACATCGAGAAATACACCATGTACTTTTTAGCCTTCGCATCATAAATAGTTTGTGGTGCCCAAACACGTGTTACATCTTTAAAACCAGTGAACACTTTAGAAATATCAACTTTTGAAGATGTCCAATTCACCAAATCAGTCGATTTTAAAAGAATCATAGCTTGGTTATCCCATCCATTGGCAGTTTGCAAATCGGTAACGGTCATATAAAAAGCACCATCTGCACCTCTTAAAACATGTGGATCACGAACGCCTCCTGTTGTACTTATAGTTTCGGAAGCTATAACGGGCTTGTTATCATTCAATGCGTAATAATTATAACCGTCTTTGCTTAGTCCAAAACGAATGGCTTCTTCTGTTTTTGCATTTCCTGTGAAATACACAAATAAGTAAGCGCTGTTATTTTCGCTTACTTTTTTAGTGACACTGCAAGACGAAAAGAAGACTAAAAGAAGACTTATCGAAATCGTTAAAAATGCAGATTGTATTTGTTTCATAATATATTTATCGAAATTATTAATTATTAGGAGCCATCAAACTCAAGGTATAACTGTAGCTGTAATTTGAAGCGGTAAGCAAATATTGTTCATGCGGAAGTGCGCCCCAACTGTTATCTCCACCCACGCCACGCTGTGTTAAATCGACATGCACAAAAACAGTATCTTGTGGCTTCACATCAGTAGTGTGACGTTGCATTTTAGTAGTTCCGGGATCTAAAGATTCTGTTGAAACATTTAACGTACTAAACCCTAAAGCTTGTTCACCCGTGATTTTCAATCCTAATCCATTGCTGTTTTGTAAGCTAAACCAACGCGTATCGGTTTTATAACCGCATTCCTGAGGGCGAATGTATTCCCAAATAAATTGGTTTGCCACCTTATCCTGATACGTTCCCAAAAACGATGCGGTGTTTCTATCCGAATAATTTTCTAATGGTCCACGACCGTAATAACTCAAATTTTCATAAGCTCCCGGAAGTTGTAAACGCATTCCAAAACGCGGCATTTCTGGCACACTTTTATCAGCAATAGCAATACTTGCCGTTACTTTTATTTCTCCAGTATTTTGGATTAGATAATTTACCGTGTAAGCCGCTTTCGTTCCCGCTAAGACATATTGAACGTCTATTGGCAAACCTAAATCAGTTTGCTTTCCTACCGTAACCGATTTTACTTCAGGATTCAAATGTGCTTCTCTCCAAACCGCTAATTTTGTTGGCATTTTGTTTCCAAAATCATTGTCTGTTGGTGCTCTCCAGAAATAAGGTTTAGGGAAATTAGTGACAACCTCAGCACTTGTATTTTTAAAATTATAGCTTTTAATTTCGCCTTTAGCCAAATCGAAAGTTCCTGTAATTGCTTTTGTTTCGAATGATAAAATGCTTCCTTTTTTCTTGATTTTCAATGCTGATTTTTTCGAAATATCCGCTGCTTTTTCAACAAAGAAATTCCCTTTTCTGATAGCAAATTGTTCTCTGGCTACTTCATGGTTTACTGGAACTAAATCGGTAGCAGTTTTAGTATAAGCATAAACATTCAATAAATATTCTCCTTTTGCATTTAAAACTTCAAGAGGCAAATCGATAGTTGCACTTTCTTGAGGTTCGCAATCAACATTGAATGTTTTTTCCTGAATTAACTGTCCATTTTTAACTAATTCGAATTTGAATTGGTATTGTTTTAAATTGGTGTAATGAAATATATTTTTAATCGTCAATTGGTTTTCACCCTTTAGACTAAACAAAATATCCTGATACACTTTTTTAACTTCGGCAAGTCCCGGATGCGGAATTCTACCCGCATTAACCAATCCGTTATCGCAGAAATTTTCGTCATTATAAAGGTCTTTTCCTCCTAAATCACCTCCATAAGCATAGAAAGGCGTTCCGTTTTCATCCTTAGTTTTAATTCCCTGATCTACCCAATCCCAAATAAAACCACCTTGCATGTGCGGACTACTGTTGATAATATCAAAATATTTTTGAAAATTACCATTACTATTTCCCATGGCATGCGAATACTCACACATGATAAAAGGTCGCGTTTTATCAGTTGCTGCTGCATATTCTTTCATGTATTTTATGGTTGGATACATTGGCGCAACAATATCCGTATTGGTATTTTCTTTGGCTTGTTCCGAATGTACCGGACGAGAGGCATCTCTATTTTTCAACCATTTATAGGCTTCGTGAAAAACCGGACCATTCCCACATTCGTTCCCCATAGACCAAATAATAACCGAAGGATGATTTTTATTGGTTTCCAACATTCGGGCAATTCGATCCAAATGTGCCGGAAACCACATGGGTACATAAGAAGGATGTTTAGACTCCACCGAAATATTTTGTCCTTCCACTCCCATTCCATGACTTTCTATGTTAGCCTCATCAACCACATACATTCCATATTCATCACATAGCTCGTACAAATAAGGATCATGCGGATAATGACTCATTCTAATGGCATTGATGTTATTTTGTTTCATCAATTCTAAATCCCTGCGCATTGTTGGGCGATCAGGAGTACGTCCTTTTGTTTCGTGATGATCCTGAGTATTGACTCCACGCACCAATATTGCCTTACCATTAACTAAAAGCTGGGCATTTTTAATTTCGACTTTTCTAAAACCCGCTTTTCCATAAACCACCGAATTCTCAGCTGGATTAGCACTTTCCAATTTAATGATATAACGATACAAATAAGGCGTTTCTGAACTCCATTTATTCACATTATTTACTATCGAATTAAAGACAACTTCCTTAGTTGCATTGGTTACTTTTTTAGTTTCGGCATAGATTTTTTTGCCTTGAGCATCTAACAAAGTCAATGTAAGATTAGCTTTTTTGATTTTATTTTGCTGAAAAGCTCTTAATTGAACTGTGGTTTTAAAAAGTCCGTTAGTGTAATTTTCATCCAAATTAGCATTTACAAAATAATCCCAAACAGTAAATTTAGGCGTAGCTTGCAAATAGACATCGCGTTCAAGACCGCTCAATCTCCAGTAATCCTGGTCTTCTAAATAACTTCCGTCATGCCAACGGAAAACCTGAACTGCTAATACATTTTCTCCTTTTTGTAAAAACGAAGTCACATCAAATTCGGCTGCAGTTTTTGACGCTTTGGTCATTCCCACTTCTTTTCCGTTCAAGAAAATGCGGGCATAACCAGAAATAGATCCAAAGTGAAGCAATACTTCTTTTCCATTCCAATTTTCAGGCACGGTGATTTTTTTTCTATAACTTCCTACTGGGTTGTAATCAGCTCCTATAAAAGGCGGATTTCGCGGAAAAGGATAGGTAATATTAGTATAAATTGGAATATCAAATCCTTGCATTTCCCAGTTGGATGGCACTGGAATAGTAGCCCATTTTTTATCATCCAAATCAACTTTATAAAAATCCTCTGGACGATCGGCTGGTTTTTTAACAATATTAAATTTCCAGTCTCCGTTTAAACTTTGATAATAAGCCGAAGCTTCTGGTTTATTAGCAGTTGCAACAGCA
>NCET01000532.1 GCA_002280815.1 Flavobacteriales bacterium 32-34-25
CCTTTTGGTTTTTCGTAACTGGAATAATAAAAACCTTCATTTCCTTTCCAGGACAGGCCGCTGAATTTTACATCAACCAAAGTATCTCCTAAAACTTGCTTAGTCAAAGCATCCATAATGATTACTTTTCGCCAATCGCTACCGCCTTCGGAAATGGAATAAGCCACTTTTGAACCATCTTTAGAAAAGGCAAATTCGCCCAAAGAAGTGGTTCCGTCCTTAGAAAAAGTATTCGGATCCAGAAAAACAATTTCTTTACCCAAATTGTCTTTCCGGTACAAAACCGATTGATTTTGCAAACCATCATTTTTAAAATAATAGGTAAAATCTCCTTCGATAAAAGGCTCACTGACTTTTTCGTAATTCCACAATTTCTCCAGTCTTTCTTTTAGTTGATTTCGAAATGGAATTTGCTCTAAATAGGCATTGGTCACTTTATTTTGGGCAATTACCCAGGCAGCAGTTTCAGCCGAACGGTCGTCTTCCAGCCAACGGTACGGATCAGACACTTTGGCTCCAAAATAATCATCTACCGTGGCATCTTTTCTGGTTTCAGGGTATTGAATGGATTTCGAAGTTTGGGCAAATGATGTCATTATGGAGCTGATAATGGTGGTTATAATAATTGTTTTTCGCATAGTGAGTTACTATTGATTCAAACAAAAATAAGAATTCAAAATTTTAAAACTTTGACTAAATCTTAAAATTATAAAACCATCAAGAAAGTTAAGGGAATTAAGCGCTACACTTAATGATTCTTAACATCTTAATGGTTTATCTTTATTTAACCACAAAGGACACAAAGTAGGCACGAAGCTTTGTGTTTTTATTTTTTAACGCAAAGAGCACAAAGTTTGGCGCAAAGCACGCGAAGAATCATGATTTGTTTTTAACATCAAAGTTCACAAAACTTTGCGGACTTTGCGAAGGACTTAAAAACTTTGCGGTTAAAAAGTGGTCTTACAAATTAAAATTCATTCCCAATACAATGTTCCTTCCAATATTAGGAATTCCGTCGGTTTTTAATCTGGAAAGGTGGGCAATGTATTTTTTATCGAATAAATTGTTTGCGTTTAGACTAACATTCAAAGCCATTTTATTCCATTTTATTTTCCCTCCAAAACCTAAATTCACCAAAGTATAGCCGTTTGAACTCGTCTCAAAACCACTCACATTGTCCTGATTGAAAGTAGTATTAACATTTACAGAAGCAAATCCCTCTTCGAACCAGTTTTTAATTTTGAATTCGGTTCTAATGGTATTATTCCAATTGCTAGCCGGAATTAAAGGCAAATAATCGCCATTATCTTTTTTTCCGGTAACCGATTCAAAGCTGGTTTC
>NCET01000165.1 GCA_002280815.1 Flavobacteriales bacterium 32-34-25
GCTACTTCGGCACCCGAAACTACTGCAGAACAAAATAGCAATACAAATATTCCGGCAAAACCAAACAATAGATTAAAATCTAAAGTGTAAACAAAATTTAAACTGGGCTCTGGGTCCAAATTAAAAAAGATTAGTTAAACAATTAAAAAGGCAAATCATTGATAGGCAAGCCTTTATTTGGAGTGTCAAAGTTAGTGTTTTTTGCTGATTCTGGACTCTGAATTTGCTTGTTGTTTTCAGCATCTTTTTTGGTTGACAAAAAAGTAAATTCCGTTACCTGAATCTCAGTAGTATGCTTCATCGAACCATCTTCGGCCTGCCACTGACGGGATTTTATTTTTCCTTCTACATAAATCTTATCTCCTTTTGACAAATATTTTTCACACATTTCGGCGGCTTTGTTTCTCACTACAAGATTATGCCACTCGGTCGAAGTGATTTTTTCATTAGTAGTCTTATTAATGTACACTTCATTTGTTGCCAATTGAAATCGTCCAATACAATTTCCTGCTTCAAAATAGTGCATCTTAATATCGTCACCCAAATGACCTATTAGCATTACCTTATTTAATGTTCCGTTCATAGCCGTTTTAATGTGTGGTATAATTCCAAAGATACATTTTTTTGCTCTTTTTTTCTATTCCGATTCAATAAAATTATGAATCACAATTGGAAAAGGATATTGCTTTAATTGGTCTTTAGTAATTCCGTTTTCCACCTTTCCTTTTACATTGAGTTTCCAAAATTTAATATGCAAATGCTGATGCGATAATTTATGCACAATACTTTTCTCATTGCACGCTCGCATACTTATAATAGGATTAGTAAAAAACGATTCTTGCTGAAGAGCATTCGATACAAATTCAAAATCTTCTTCCTGCAAAGTTTCTATTAATGGGAACTCATATAAGTTGTGCCAAATTCCTTTTGCTGTTCGTTTTTGAATCAAAGTCTTTTCTTCGGCATCCGAAAGCATTAAATAATTAAAGTATCTGTTTCTTACTTTCAGCTTTTTTGATTTCACTGGCAGTAGATCCACTTTCTTTTTTTGCAAAGCAGCACAACTTTCGTTAAAAACACATATTTGACAATTAGGACTTTTAGGCACACATTGCAAAGCTCCAAATTCCATTATAGCCTGATTAAAAATGGCGGGATTGTCTTTTGGCATTAATTCGAAAGCCAAAGCTGAAAACTCTTTTTTGGCGGAAGCCTGAGCAATATCGGTTTCTATATCAAAATAACGGGAAAGCACCCGAAATACATTTCCATCTACAACCGGGACAACTTCATTATAAGAAAAAGAAGCAATTGCTGCTGCAGTATATTCGCCTACACCTTTTAATTGTAATAAGTCTTTATAAGTAGAAGGAAAAATTCCGTTTAATTCGGTTGCTATATATTGAGCAGTTTTATGCAAATTTCGGGCACGGGAATAATAACCCAAACCCTGCCATAATTTCAAAACTTGTTCTTCATCGGCTTTTGCCAAATCAAAAACGCTTGGAAAAGCAGTTGTAAAAGACAAAAAATAGGGCATTCCCTGCGCTACTCGCGTCTGTTGCAGCATGATTTCGGAGAGCCAAATATGGTAAGGATTAGTCGTATTTCGCCAAGGCAAATCGCGCTTGTTTTGTAAATACCACTTTATTAACAAGTTATGAAAATTCATTATTAATTATTTGTTCACAAATGTAAAAGTTTATGTAATTAAAATTTAATGAATTAGCTTGAATAATTGTTTTTTAAATTCATATATTTGCACACTCAAAAAAATTATTACAAAATAATAAATAAGGAAAGAAAATGACGAAAGCAGATATCGTAGCGAAAATTTCAGAAAAGTTAGGTCTTGAAAAAGGTGATGTACAAGCAACAGTAGAGACTTTTATGGAGGAAGTAAAAACTTCATTAGAAACTGGAGACAATGTTTATTTAAGAGGTTTTGGTAGCTTTATCGTAAAGACAAGAGCTGAGAAAACAGGTAGAAATATCTCAAAAAACACTACAATTAAAATACCTGCTCACAACATTCCTGCGTTCAAACCTGCAAAAGTTTTTGTAGAAGGAGTAAAAACAAACAACGAAGCAAAATAATATTAATTAATCATAAAATCAACTCGATATGCCAAGCGGTAAAAAAAGAAAGAGACATAAGGTAGCTACGCACAAAAGAAAAAAAAGAGCGAGAGCTAACCGTCACAAGAAGAAAAAGTAGTTTATAACTACTTTTTTCTTTTTAAACGTTCATTGAAATTTGGGAAATTTCAAAAATTCCAAAAAATAAAATCCAAAATCCAAAAATCACGAAATCAACATAGATTTAAATTGGAATTTGGGATTTAAAAATTGAGATTTTACTTTTCCCTCCGGGTTAATACCTGTTCAAAAATATTGTTTAATCCATCTGTAAATAAGATTTTAGATCTTAGATTTTAGATTTTAGACTTTCTCAAAGTCTATGCTCTTCTCTCTATGTTCTATTTTCTAAAAAACAGATAAAAATTTACAAATGAATAAAGAATTAATCATTAGATCTAGTTCTGATTCTGTAGATTTTGCCTTATTAAAAGATGGAAAACTAATTGAATTGCACAAGGAAGAAGAGACAAGCAACTTTCAGGTTGGCGATATTTTTATTGCCAAAATAAGAAAACCAGTTGCTGGACTTAACGCTGCTTTTGTAAATGTAGGTTTCGAAAAAGATGCCTTTTTACATTATCACGATTTGGGTCCTAATCTAACTTCCCAACTGAAATTCATAAAACTTGTAAGCGCAGGTAAAATAAAAGATTTCTCCCTAAAAAACTTTCAGTTTGAAAAAGAGATAGACAAAGATGGGACCATTACTGATGTAATAAACGCCAATCAATCTATCTTAGTGCAAGTTGTAAAAGAACCAATATCTACCAAAGGACCAAGAATTAGCGCTGAGCTATCCCTTGCCGGACGTTTTATTGTTTTAGTTCCTTTCTCAGATCGTGTATCTATTTCTCAAAAAATAGAAGACAACCGAATTAGAAAAAGATTTGCAGAACCTGCTCAGCAGATGGACTGCAATGTGCAAGAAATTACCAACTGCTCATCATCCCTCAAAAGTATTAGGAGAACTCAACAGAGCTTCCTCTATACTTAGAGATGTTTTTAACGATACCTTTACCAGTATCCAGATAGATGATGAAGAGTTGTACCAACAAACAAAGGATTACCTGCAAGAAATTGCACCATCCAAACAATCTATTGTCAAGTTTTATCAATCAAATGACACACCTATTTTTGAGAAATACAATATAGAGAGACAAATCAAAACTTCTTTTGGAAAAACCGTTTCCATGAGTAAAGGCGCTTATCTTATTATTGAACACACCGAAGCCTTACACGTTATAGACGTGAATAGCGGAAATCGTTCTAATAAAGCGACTAACCAGGAAGACACAGCCATGGAAGTTAACATGATTGCCGCAGCCGAAATAGCCAGACAATTGCGTTTGCGCGATATGGGCGGTATCATAGTAGTGGATTTTATCGACATGTCTAATCCCGAAAATCGCAAAGTCCTGTTCGACTTCCTTAGAGAAGAAATGAGCGACGATAAAGCAAAACATAAAATCTTACCTCCTAGTAAATTTGGATTAGTTCAAATTACCAGACAAAGAGTAAGACCAGAAAGAAATATCAAAACCAGAGAAGAAGATCCAAACAATTTTAATCATTGATAAAATCAACGGAGATCTGGAAAGAATTTTAAAAACCCACAAAAAAGTTGTACTTAACGTACATCCATTTGTGGCTGCATACCTCAGCAAAGGTTTTCCATCATTACGTTCAAAATGGTTTCTTGAACATAAAAAATGGGTGAAAATTATACCACGTGACGCTTACACGTATTTAGAATATCATTTCTTTGACAAAAAAGGAAATGCTATAAAAGACTAAACAAAAAACCGCTTCTCGAAAGATTAGCGGTTTTTTTGTGTCTTGTTGTTACCTATTAAAAGTTCTTAAATTCTTTGCAACTTAAGAATACGTCGTTTTCTTTGCAAAAAGATTATCGTGAAAAGAACCCCTAAAATTGACATTGTCACCCCAACTAAATTGGGTGAAGCATAACTAAATCCAGCAATTAAAGGCAATCCACCAAGAAAAGCACCCAAAGCATTTCCAGTATTAAAAGCAGCTTGTATTGCCGCTGAAGCAATCATTTCAGAACCTACTGCCGTTTGTATCATTAAAGTTTGAATTGGAGCAGCAACAGCAAAAGCAATACATCCAGTTGCAAATACCAATAGCAAACTCACATAAGGATTGGACGAAAAGAAGAAAACCAACAATAAATCAGCTGCCATAACCGTAAGCAAAATAATAATTGTTTTTTCAGCAGAAAATCGATCGGCCAGTTTCCCTCCAATAAAATTTCCAAAAACCATTCCTAGTCCAGCTAACATCATCACATAAGGAACATCAGCAGCATCAAAACCAGAAACTTCTGTAAGCAAAGGAGCAATGTAACTAATCCAACAAAACAAACCTCCTGCACCAATAGCCGTAATCAGAATCACCAACCAAGCTTCGGCTTTCTTAAAAAACAACAACTGTGTTTTCATAGCTTCTTTGGCTTTTGATTCTACATTTGGCATCCAAAAATAAAGCGAAGCCACTGTTAAAGTCCCGACAATAGCAATGATTATAAAAGTATAACGCCAGGAAAAATGATGTCCAATATAAGTTCCAACGGGCACTCCTAAAAGATTAGCAATAGTCAAACCTGCAAACATAACCGATATAGCCTGAGCTTCTTTTCCTTTATCAGCAAGCCGGCTGGCTACTACCGCTCCTACTCCAAAAAAAGCACCATGCGGCAATCCCGAAAGCAATCGAACAGCAAACAAAAACTCATAATTAGGCGCAATAATTGAAAGTGAATTAAAAGCAGTAATCATCATAGCGAGAATCAAAAGCGTTTTTTTAGGTGGATAATTTCTAGTAATAATCACTAATAATGGCGCACCAATGACCACTCCAAGCGCATAAGCCGAGATTAAATGACCCGCAACTGGTATACTAATATTCAAATTTTTAGCAATATCAGGCAAGATCCCCATCATCACAAACTCGGTAATTCCTATTGTTAAACCACCCAAAGCGAGTGAAAGCAAACTCTTTTTCATTTTATTATAATTAATAAGGTTTCATCAAATCTATTAAGCAACCTCTATTTACTTTGCAAATTTATTGATAACTGCCGCAAAGAAATTGTAATTTTACGACATAAACTTGCAACTATAGGTTATGAAAAAATTAAATCAATTTGACACCTTAGTAATTGATGAATTTGAAGAAGACCAATACCATCTTCCCAGACACAGTCACACCTATTATGAGATTATTTACATCATAAAAGGAAGCGGAATTCATCAATTAAACAAAAACCTGATTCCTTATAAATCAGGGGATTTGTTTGTACTTTCTACTGATGACGAGCACTATTTTGACATTAAAAAAACAACTCGTTTTTTCTTTATAAAATTCACCGACACCTATTTTAATTCGAATAAAAAACTGTCCTGTGATGAATTTTTGCTCAATACACCCGAGAATTTCATGCGTGACAAATCGCTTAAAGAAAATGTACTGAAACTAGATGCTACTTGTGCCAGCATATTAAAAAACACCATTGACAATATTAGAGCTTACAACAGCAAAGCTAATATTTCGACTTCGCCAATAGCCTTTTACCAAATCTTATCCATTTTTGGCCTAATAAAAGAAAGTTTGCAACAACAAAATATAAAAATCACAGGATCAGGAATAGACAACGACCAGATTATTTCCTACATCCATCAGAATATCTACAAACCAAAACTGGTTCAAATTAAAACGATTGCTGAACATTTTAATATTTCTCAGAGTTATTTCGGAACTTATTTCAAACGAAATTTTTCGATAAGTTATCGGGAATATTGTAATAAACTGAGAACCCAGTTAATAGAAAAAAGAATTCTGAACAAGCAATTATCGATAAAACAAATTGCTTATGAATTTGGTTTCACTGATGAAAGTCATCTTTCTAATTATTTCAAAAAACAAAGGAATTTAAATCCTAGTAAGGTTAAAAAACTATAAAACTATTTTCTCCTCGAAGCAAAAAACCGTTTCATTAAATCAGCCGCTTCATTAGCCATAACTCCTGAAACAACAGTAGTTTTGGGATGCAGTTTTGTTCTCATAACCATAAAACCACGTTGTTCGTCCCGTGCTCCAAAAACAATTTTAGTAATTTGGCTCCAATACAAAGCACCAGCGCACATTTGGCAAGGTTCTAAAGTCACATACCCAAATAATTCGCAGCTGCAGTTATAGATTGCATTTCGGCGTGAGCAGTAACATCATTCAGCATTTCGGTTAAATTATGGCTTCGTGCAATAACGGTGTTGTTGACAACGACAACTGCACCCACAGGAATTTCGCCTTTTTCAAAAGCCATTTCGGCCTCCTGCAAAGCTTTCTTCATAAAATATTCGTCGGTGAAAATGTTTTCCATAGGGCAAAAATACAGCATTCAATTCGTACATTTGCCTTATGCCAGAAAATTTGCTTTCAAACATAAACAACCCTCTAGATTTACGCCAACTTGACGAAGCCCAACTTCCTCAAGTAGCGCAGGAATTACGTGATTTTATTATCGATATTGTTTCGGTAAAAGAAGGACATTTAGGTGCCAGTTTAGGTGTTGTCGAATTAACCATTGCTTTGCATTTTGTATTCAACACTCCTGATGATGCATTAATTTGGGACGTAGGTCATCAAGCTTACGGACATAAAATTCTAACGGGTCGGAGAGAAAATTTCCATACTAATCGCCAACTAGACGGCATTTCGGGTTTCCCAAAAAGAAGTGAAAGTATCTATGATGCTTTTGGCGTAGGCCACTCCTCTACTTCTATTTCGGCAGCATTAGGAATGGCAATTGCTTCCAATATTAATGGGGATTTCGAAAAACAACATATCGCAGTAATTGGCGACGCTTCAATAGCTTCAGGAATGGCTTTTGAAGGATTGAATCATGCCGGAGTCACTAATGCTAATTTATTGGTTATCCTTAACGACAACGCCATCGGAATCGACCCGAGTGTTGGTGCTTTGAAAAACTATCTTACTGCAGTAAAAGAAGGCAAAAATCCAAGGCAAAATAATATGATAAAATCCTTGAATTTTAATTATTCAGGACCTATTGATGGAAACGATATTTTTGCTATCATTAAAGAACTAAAGCGTTTACAAAAAATAAAAGGACCTAAATTTCTTCATGTAATTACTACAAAAGGAAAAGGATTATTACAAGCCGAAGAAAACCAGGTGCAATATCATGCTCCTGGAAAATTTGATGCTGTAACAGGTGAAATCATTCCAAAATTAGAAGAAAACTTACCTCCAAAATATCAGGACGTTTTTGGCTTGACCATTTTAGATTTGGCACAAAAAAATAAAAAAATAGTGGGAATCACTCCTGCTATGCCTACGGGGAGTTCGCTAAAATTCATGATGGATGCCTTGCCAGATCGTGCCTTTGATGTAGGTATCGCCGAACAACATGCCGTAACCTTAGCCGCTGGAATGGCAACTCAAGGCTTGATTGTTTATTGCAATATTTATTCTACTTTTTTACAAAGAGCCTATGATCAGGTCATTCATGATGTCGCTTTGCAAAAACTGCCTGTCATTTTCTGTTTAGACAGAGCTGGACTTGTTGGCGAAGACGGAGCTACTCATCACGGTGTTTTTGACATTGCCTATTTGCGCTGCATTCCTAACCTTATAATTTATGCTCCTGCCAATGAAATTGGGTTACAAAATATATTATACACCGCCCAATTAGGTTTAGAATTACCCATTGCTATAAGATATCCACGCGGTCGAGGCATTATTGCCCATTGGAAGAAAGAACATTTTGGCAACTATCAAAAAATCACTATCGGGGAAGCAAATTGCATAAAAGAAGGTTCTAAAGTAGCTGTTTTATCCAATGGAACCATCGGAAATAATGTGAGTTTGGCATTAGCAGAAATGGAAAACTCCGAGAAAATTGCACATTATGATTTTGCTTTTGTTAAACCATTGGACGAAAAAGCATTACACGAAATATTTAAAAAATTCAAAAATATCATCACAATAGAAGATGGCACAATTATTGGTGGCTTTGGAAGTGGAATTCTCGAATTTGCCGCTCATAATAATTATCAAAACAGTATTAAAACATTGGGAATTTCAGATAATTTTATTGAGCAAGGAACTGTAAATCAATTACAACAATATTGCGGAATTGACGTTAAAACACTAAAATTACTTTTTTTAAGTTATATAACTAAGTAATTTTTCGCAACCCAAATTTCAATTTAATAATGAAAGTACAAGTCTTCAACAAAATTATAATTGCACTTATATTCTTAACAAGTACTTCTGTTTTTTCACAGATATTAAATGACACTATTTTAAAAGACTCTGTAAGAACGGCTACTATTCCTAAATTAAAAAATACAGCTGTAAAAACAACTCCTGTTCTTGTATTAAATGATACCATTACAAAAGACTCTATAAGAAAAATAGTTGTGTCAGTATTAAATGATAACTACTATCGAAAACCAGAACCACAAAAACCAAAATATACTCTTGCAAGAATAGTTGCTATTCCTGAAATCATAAAAATAGAGGCTCATTATTCTCATTGGAAGGGAAAAAACATTTTAGGATTTGATATTTCAGAAATTGCATTTGTAAACTGGAGTGCGGGTGGAACCAGTTCGATTTCCGGGTTGCTCAAAGCAGACATTAACAGAACCTACGAGAGAAAATTCACAAAATGGGTTAACGTACTCAGTGTTAGATACGGAATGAACAAACAAGACGGAATTGAAGTTCGTAAAACCGATGATGCTTTTAGATTTGACTCTACTTTTGGATACCGAAAAGACCCAACAAGTAACTGGTATCATTCTGGAAAACTGAACTTTAACACTCAATTAACCAACGGTTACAAATATCCAAACAAAGACAATCCTATTTCCAGACTATTTGCCCCTGCTTATATGTTTTTAGGAACTGGAGCTGAATATAGCAAGAAAAACAAAGATTTTGTTTTTTACTCCTCTCCTCTTACATACAAAGCAACCTTGGTTTGGGATCAAGAATTAGCGGATAAAGGATCTTTTGGTGTAGAAAAAGCGGTTTATGATGAAGCTGGAAACGTACTTATAAGAGGAAAAAGATCTAAAAACGAAGTCGGTATGTTAGTTACAAATCATTATAAAAATGAAATTTACAAAAACGTAATCTTTGTAAGTAATGTGAGTCTCTATTCAGACTACATCAACAAATTTGGAAATGTTGATGTAGACTGTGATTTAGCATTGAATTTAGTTGTGAACCAATATGTAAAAGCAAACATTGGCGCTCGCATTTTATATGATGATGATATTAAAAACAAAACCGAAATAGCTGGAGAACAAGTTACCGAAGGCCCAAAAACTCAAATAAAACAAGTTTTAGGCGTGGGATTAACTTATGCTTTTTAATCCACTATCTTTTTTTTGTCCCATTAATCGTTTCATATAATTCCAGCGCATTTCCGTCGGTAAGCAAGGAAACATAATGACAAATATGAAGCAGTCGATCGTAAAGATTTTCTTTTTCTAAATGATGTTTCTCAGGCATTAATTTAAATATCAACTTGTCATAATTAGAAGCCGTTCCGTTAAATTTATTATCATAAGCTGTAATAAATTTATCCAGTAAGGTTTGTATGATTTGGTAACCCACTAATTCTTTTTCAATAACTTCTCGGCTTTGGTAAATATTAGCAATACTAATTTTGATAATATCATCCATTTGCGCCTTATACTTGCTTTTATCCATTAATGCAAAAGGAAATTTCCCTTCCAAAATAGATTCTTCATTAGCAATAAAAACTTTAACCGCATCGTTTATCAAACTACTTATTGCCAAAGCTCGCAAATAACTAATGCGATCTTCTTTGGTTTCCAAAGTTTTATATTTCGCTGTATTAATACTATCCTTTACTAATTTAATTAGGTATTCCAAAGCAAAATCTTCGGAAACCAAACCTAAATTGATTCCGTCTTCAAAATCAATAATGGTGTAACAAATATCGTCAGCAGCTTCAACAAGATAAGCCAGCGGATGTCTTTCGAAACCAATATCATCACCTGATTTATTTGGGATTAAACCCATATCTTTTGCCGCTTCCTGAAAGAAAGCTTTATCTGCCTGAAAGAATCCGTATTTTTTATCTGAGATATTTCGGGTTGGTTTTTTAGGCAAACTCTCTTTAGGATATTTCATAAAAGCACCCAGAGTTGCGTATGAAATACGCAATCCGCCTTCAATTCCGGGACGACTGGAAGTCATTACCGAAAAACCATTAGCATTGCCTTCAAAATCAATTAAATCCTGCCATTGTTTAGCCGTTAAATGCTCCTTGTATTTTTGTCCTTTTCCGTTCGAAAAATACTCTCCTATGGCTTTCTCTCCCGAATGACCAAAAGGTGGATTCCCAATATCATGCGCTAATGATGCAGCAGCTACAATAGCTCCAAAATCGTTCATGTGAAAACCATGCACTTCTTTTAAATGTGGATATTTTTCGATGATTTTTTTCCCTACCAAACGTCCTAAAGAACGTCCCACAACGGAAACCTCTAAACTATGTGTCAAACGAGTGTGCACAAAATCAGTTTTGGAAAGTGGAATAACCTGTGTTTTATCTTGTAAACTTCTAAACGCAGCCGAGAAAATAATACGATCATAATCGACTTCAAAGCCCAACCGGGTGTCGTCTTGCTCAATTCGTAATCGTTTGCTTGTATCGCCTTGACGTTTTAAAGATAAAAGTTGTTCCCAGTTCATTTTGATATTAGATTTTAGAGTAACGATTTTAGATTTCAAAAAACCAAAAATACGTTTTATTTTAGGACTTTCTCGCAACAAAATTCTGTTGACTGCAGAAATGTGTTCTATTTTTTTGCCACGAATTCACGAATTATATTTACTCTTAAATCCTATTCTTATTTTCACAAATCTTATTTTTAAACTATTAATTTGTGAGATAAAAACCATTCAAAAAATAACTAAAATTCGTGAATTCGTGGCCGCAGTACTTCCTCTCATAATTAGAGGCATCAAAAACTCAATGCTGTACTATGCTTAATTTCACCCATCACAAAAATACTTTGGGTATTGCCGATATTTTCTATTGTAGATAATTTGTTCATTACAAAATCCTGATAACTTGACATATCTTCGACCAAAATTTTTAGCATAAAATCATAATCGCCAGCAATGTTATAACATTCTATTATTTCAGGAAGCGCTACAATGTCTTTTACAAAATTGCTCCCCACATTTTTTGCATGCTCTTTAAGTCGGACATTACAAAAAACAGTCATTCCCAAATTCAATTTTTTCTTGTCTAATAAAGCAACATACTTTGTAATATAACCATCACGTTCCAGTCTTTTGATGCGCTCATAAACGGGTGTAACTGTTAGGAATAATTTACTGGCGAGCTCTTTTGTATTGATATTCGAGTTCTCTTGAAGCTGTTTTAGTATTTGCAAATCGATGTTGTCTAAGTTTTCCATAGTTTTTTTTACTGCTAGAATTCAATTTTAAAATTTTATTCCATACAAATTACTGTAAAAAATACTTATTACAAATCATTTTACTTAAAAAACAGACTCTTTTAAGTTTAAAAAACCATTATAATACATTTGTACAGTAAAAAATACTTTAAAAAATGAAAACAAATAATTTAGGTTATCCAAGAATAGGTAGCAATAGAGAACTAAAAAAAGCCAGCGAATTGTACTGGGCTGGAAAAATTACTGCAGATGAATTACTGGAAGTTGGACAAAACATCCGTGCAACCAACTGGCAATTACAAGCCAACGCAGGAATAGATTTAATTCCGTCGAATGATTTTTCTTTCTACGATCAGGTATTGGATTTAACACTTACGTTGGGAGCAATTCCAAATCGTTACAGCGAAATTGCTAAAACCAACTCCGCTTTGGATTTGTATTTTGCCATGGCAAGAGGCTCGCAAAAAGAAGGACAAGATGTTGTAGCAATGGAAATGACCAAATGGTTTGACACCAATTACCATTACATTGTTCCTGAATTTACAAAAAACCAAAAATTTGAATTGTTTTCAACCAAAATAATCAACGAGTTTGTAGAGTCCAAAAAATTAGGAATCACTACAAAACC
>NCET01000533.1 GCA_002280815.1 Flavobacteriales bacterium 32-34-25
CCTTGCCGTGAAGGAACAGGATGGTTAGAAAAAGTATTGTGGCGTATTGAAAACGGTCAGGGTCGCGAAGAAGATATTGATTTATTGTGGAGTATTCAATCTAAAATTGAAGGAAATACCATTTGCCCACTTGGAGATGCAGCATCATGGCCAGTGGCAGCAGCAATTCGTCATTTTAGAGAAGAATTTGAATACCACGTTCGTTTCCCGGAAAGAGTAAAGAACAGAAATCATTTTGTGGCTGAGCCTTTTGATAAAGTAAGACATTTGGTAAGCAAACAAACAGTTTAAATAGTTCAAGTTTAAAGTTTTTGCATCGGATACGGTCTTAAACTTTAAGCATACAAATAAAATTACGATGAAAGTAACAATAGACGGTCAAGAAATTGAAGTTGAAGCAGGAACAACCATCTTGCAAGCGGCTCGTATGATAGGAGGAGAATCAGTTCCACCTGCGATGTGCTATTATTCTAAACTAAAAGGGAGCGGTGGAAAATGCCGTTGTTGTTTAGTTGAAGTTGCAAAAGGGAGCGATGCCGATCCTAGACCAATGCCAAAATTAATGGCATCTTGTGTAACAGGATGTATGGATGGTATGGAAATCAACAGTAAAAATTCAGATAGAGTGCGTGAAGCGCGTCAATCTGTTACTGAATTTTTATTGATCAATCACCCGCTGGATTGCCCTATTTGCGACCAGGCCGGAGAATGTGATTTACAGGATTTAAGCTTTGAACACGGAAAATCAAAAACCCGTTTTATAGAAGAAAAAAGAACATTTGAACCGGAAGATATTGGTCCAAATATTCAATTGCACATGAATCGTTGTATTTTATGCCAACGTTGTGTTCAAGTGGCTGATCAATTGACAGACAACAGAGTTCACGGAGTTTTAGACCGTGGAGATCATGCTAATATTTCGACTTGTATTTCTAAAGCTATTGACAATGAATTCTCAGGAAACATGATTGATGTGTGTCCTGTAGGAGCTTTAACCGACAAAACATTCCGTTTTAAATCGAGAGTTTGGTTCAACAAACCTTTCAACGCCCACAGAGAGTGTACTACTCCGGGATGTTGCGGAAAAACTACGACAAAGACCCAGCGGATTGGGTAATTGAAGGACCAAGAAAATTTGATAAAGATTCGGTTATCAATCAAAATAATTATACTCAAAAATTAGACACAGTTCATATTGCTACCGAAGAAGGAATTCTAAAAGGAAGAGAACAAGATCGTAAAAAAATCAGTATGACTGCTATCCCGTTGGATAAAGAAGAGCAAGAAGAATTTAACAATGGTAATCTATAAAAAATGGACAGTACAATTATTATAGAAAAAAGTGTTATCATTCTGGTTGTCTTTGCCATCACGATGGTTATGGCAATGTATTCTACACTTGCAGAAAGAAAAATTGCAGCCTGGTTACAAGATCGTATTGGTCCTAACAGAGCTGGAAAAGGAGGACTTTTACAACCACTTGCAGATGGTTTAAAATTATTTTCGAAAGAAGAATTTGAGCCTGATACACCAAATAGATTTTTATTTTTTGTAGGCCCGGCAATAGCTATGAGTACTGCTTTAATGACCAGTGCGGTAATTCCGTGGGGAGATAAATTTCATCTTTTTGGAAGAGATATTATTCTGCAAGCAGCTGATATTGACAATGCTTTGTTATACATTTTTGCTATACTTTCTATTGGTGTTTACGGCATTATGATTGGAGGATGGGCATCTAACAATAAGTTCTCTTTAATGGGAGCAGTTCGTGCGGGTTCCCAAATGGTTTCTTATGAAATTGCTATGGGATTATCAATAATTGCATTATTGATGATGACAGGTACTTTAAGCTTAAGAGAAATTAGTTTGCAACAACCTGGAATGAGTTGGAATGTTTTTTACCAACCGCTTTCATTCTTAATCTTTTTGATTTGTTCTTTTGCCGAAACGAACAGAACACCATTTGATTTAGCGGAATGCGAAAGTGAATTAATTGGTGGTTATCATACTGAATATTCTTCGATGAAAATGGGATTCTACTTATTTGCTGAATATGCGAGTATGTTTATCTCTTCTACTATTCTGGCTGTTTTATTCTTTGGTGGTTATAATTATCCAGGAATGAGTTGGATGGTAGAAAACGTTGGGGTGAATTTGGCAAACGTAATAGGAATTGGAGTATTATTTGCAAAAATATGTTTCTTCATCTTTTTCTATATGTGGGTAAGATGGA
>NCET01000534.1 GCA_002280815.1 Flavobacteriales bacterium 32-34-25
TTTAGAAAAGGAAAATCAGAAAGTTTGAAGTTCAAACACTCTGGTGAACTGTCTGATACAGCTTTGGCGACAGCTAAAACAAATGATATTCGTCAGAAGATAAAAGTAAAAAAGACCTTAGTTGGTAAAGCGGAACATTATTATGTGAAAGCTCAAGTGGGACTTTTTACTATTGAAAACCAAGAATTGAATTTGGGTGACAAAATCTTAATTTCGGGACCAACAACTGGAAATCAGGAATTGGTTTTAGAAAAAATGATTGTAAATGATATAGAAAATACAGTAGCAAAAAAAGGAGACCGAGTAACATTTGCAGTTCCTTTTAGAGTTAGATTATCGGATAAATTATATAAGATTTTAGACTAATACTTAAATCAAAAATGAATTTAAAAGCCTATTTCATAATCATTTGAAGTAGGTTTTTTTTATCAAAATTTTAATCTTTTGGAGAATCCTTAATTAATTTGAATTTCACAGCTTGAAAAAATAGTTTTGAGTCTTTCTCAAAATAGATTCCGTTTTCTTTTTTCTCTAATTTTACTTGGTAGTTATGAATTATAGCGGTTTGTGCAATTACATTCACTAGGTAATTTTTACTAGTTTTGTTCGTTATTGATATATTCTGAACGATACCATTAATCACAATCGATTTTGGAATAATTTCAGTATCAGTAAGCTCAAAACTAACTATGTATCCTTTTTCACTATCTCTGTTATAGCTTTTATAGCTTTGGTTTTTAATAGCTAATAATTGCTTGGAACAGGAGAAAATAAAGAAAGATCCTAAATAAAGTAATAAAATAATGACTTTTGGTATACTATTTTTCATAGTTTTGATGTTTTATTCGCACAAATTTAATTTAAACTATTGATTAATAATGAAACTAAAATATCTAATTTTAATATTGCTTGTTGGATTGGCTTTTACTTCTTGCAGCAAGGATTCTGATTCGGATTCTGATTCAAACGAAACCGTTGTACCTGATGAGATTAATGATTTTGTCTGGAAAGCGATGAATTCCTGGTATTATTGGCAATCCAATGTTGCCAATTTATCTGATAGCAAAATTACTTCTAGCAATAACTATGCTAATTTTATTAACGGAAAAACTCCAGATGCTCTTTTTTATTCGCTCCTTTATCAAAGAGGAACTGTTGATAAATTTTCTTGGATTGAAAACAGTAATGAAGTAGTGAATGTTTCAAAAATTGCCGAAGTCAAAAAAAGTGGCGGTTTTAGTTATGGAGTTTATCCTAAGGATGCAGCAAGCATAAATTTAGTAGCTCTAATTAATTATGTTGTACCAGGTTCAGCTGCGGATTTAGC
>NCET01000166.1 GCA_002280815.1 Flavobacteriales bacterium 32-34-25
GCTTTTTTTGCAGCTTCTAAAACCTCTTGATGAGAAATAGTTTCGATACTTTCTTCATTACCCATATCGGTAATTACCGAAACACCAAAAGTTTCAACATCCATGTGACGCGCCACAATAACTTCGGAAACAGTAGACATTCCCACGCAATCGGCACCAAGAATTTTGACCATTTTGTATTCTGCCAAAGTTTCAAACGTAGGCCCTTGTAAACCCAAATAAATTCCGTCTTTTACTTCTATATCATTTTTTAGAGCCAATTGTTTTGCTACAGCAATCATTTTTTTAGAATAAGGCTCACTCATGTTTACGAATCTTGGCCCAAAACGTTCGTCATTTTTTCCACGCAAAGGATGTTCGGGAACCATATTAATATGATCGTTGATAACAACAATATCGCCCACTTTATAATTTGAATTCACACCACCCGAAGCATTAGAAACAATCAATTTTTCGACACCTAAATATTTCATCACTCGCACAGGAAAAGTAACTTCTTGCATCGAATAGCCTTCATAATAATGAAAACGACCTTGCATAGCCACTACTTTTTTAGCACCAATAGTTCCAAAAACCAATGCTCCTAAGGCAAAGTAAATTCTATTTGAATATCATCTGTAAAACTTCCTAATCCTGAACCTAAAATCACACCGTATTCTGGAGTAAAATTGGTTTTGGCTTTTATAAAACTAACTGTTTCTTGTACTTGTTCCCACATAATTTAAAATGGTTTTATCAAAATTTTCGCTATCTGAAAGAAAGGAACTTTTTATAGGTAAATGATACAATTGCTCGCCTGAAATATTATCTTTCAAGCGTACAAAATCTTTTTCGGTAGTAACAATAATCTTGTTTTCTGCTTTATTTTTAATTTCCAACAAGTCGTTTTTAGAAAAATGATGATGATCTGGAAAAACCAATTTCTCATCATTCCCATTTTGTAAATGAGCAAAAAACGGTTCTGGTTTTGCAATTCCCGCTACAAGCAATTTATCTACATTTTTGATTTCATCAACTGGAATTGATTTATTATCCGAATAAATAAATTCGTCATAATCAATATAAGAGAAATACAATTCCTGATTTATCCCTTTGTCATTACAAGGAAGGAGGAAACTCTTTATTCTATTTTGTTCGTCAATAGAAAGACCTACTGGACATTTTGTGACAATAATTATGTTGGCTCTTTCGGCTCCGCTCCTGCTTTCTCGCAAATTTCCTGTCGGCAACATAAAATCATCCGAATACAAATCGCCATAAGAAGTGAGTAAAATATAAAATCCTGCTTTTACTTTTCGATGCTGATAAGCATCGTCTAGCAAAATGACTTCTGGTTTTTGAGATTGTGAAAGCAATTGTTCAATTCCGTTTTTACGATTAGCATCAACGCCAACTTGAATATTTGGGAATTTTTGATAAAACTGGAAAGGTTCATCTCCTAGAATTGCAGCATTGGAACTAACATCAGCCAAAACAAAACCTTCTGATTTTCGTTTATAACCACGACTTAAGGTTGCTATTTTATATTTTTGCGAAAGCAAACGAATCAAATATTCAATTTGAGGTGTCTTTCCTGTTCCACCCACACTAAGGTTTCCCACAGCAATAACAGGAACATCAAATGAATAGGATTTTAGAATGCCTTTATCAAATAAAAAATTTCTAATAGCCGTTATCAAACCATATAAAATGGCAAAAGGGAAAAGTATTTTTCGAAGTAAATTCATAATTATTTATCAGAATAGTGTCCCATTGCAGCAATGATAAATACAGTTACTATTTCTTCTTCAACTTTATATATAAGTCTGTCTTTTTTGTTAATTTCTCTAGACCAAAATCCTGAAAGTTCGTGCTTTAATGCTTCTGGATTTCCTATTCCTTCAAAAGGTGTTTCAGACAATTCTATTAAAATCTTGGTAAGTTTCTTAATATTCGCCTGATTACCTGATTTTTTATGTTTTGCTATATCTAAACTTGCTTTAGGTTCTATTTTAAGCCTAAACTTCCCCATATATCATCAGGATCAATAGTTATACATTTAGATTTACCACTTTTTATATCAGCATCTCTATCTAAAATCATTTTTACAAATTCAGGATTATAAGGACTTTCTTCTTTCTTTATTTTTTTAGAATCAGTTTCAATAATTTCTATACCATCAACACCTTTAAAAAAAGCTTCAAACATAGCCATAAATGCTTTCCCTGTTTTGGTACGTTCGTTAATTTTTATTGTAGTCATAACTTTTAGGTTTAGAATTACAAAGATACAAAATTCGTATAGGATTCATTTTAAAGTTCATTGCTTTATTCGTTAATTTGTTTATTCGAAAAAATGAAAAATAAAATCGAAGATTCACGAACACCATAAAAATAAAAACAGTGCGTAAAATAAAAGAAATTCTTTCCGTTCTTGAAGAAATGGCACCACTAGCCTATGCTGAAGATTTTGACAACGTAGGTTTATTGGTTGGAAATCAAGAAACAGAAGCTACAGGAGTTTTAGTTTGTCACGATGCTTTGGAAAACGTCATTGAAGAGGCGATTGCTAAAAAATGTAATTTGGTGGTTTGTTTTCATCCGATATTATTTTCTGGTTTGAAAAAAATTACAGGAAAAAACTATGTAGAACGCTCGATAATCAAAGCCATAAAAAATGATATCGCTATTTATGCAGTTCATACTGCTTTAGACAATCATCAAGATGGTGTAAATAAAATATTTTGTGATGCTTTAGGATTGATCAATACTAAAATCTTAATTCCAAAATCTAATTTTATTCGAAAATTAGTTACTTATACCATAGCCGAAAATGCAATGCAAGTTCGGAATGCTTTATTTGAAGCTGGAGCTGGAAAAATTGGGAATTATGAAGATTGCAGCTTTAATTCGAAAGGAATTGGAACTTATATGGGTAACGAACAAAGCAATCCAGAAATAGGAGAACGATTTGAATTTGTAGAATCAGAAGAAATCAAAATCGAAGTCACTTTCGAAAAACATTTGGAATCTAAAATTTTAAAAGCACTTTTTACCAATCATATTTATGAAGAAGTGGCCTACGAAATTTATGATTTACAAAATCAACATCAAAATATAGGATTAGGAATGATTGGTGAACTTCCTGCTGAAATAGATGAAGTAGCGTTTCTTACTTTGGTAAAAGAAAAAATGAGTGCCGATGGGATTCGTCATTCTGCCTTTCGAGGAAAAAAAATAAAAAAAGTTGCCGTGTTAGGAGGTTCTGGAAGTTTTGCTATAAAAAACGCTATTCAGGCGGGAGCAGACGCTTTTTTAACTGCTGATTTGAAGTATCATCAGTTTTATGAAGCCGAAAATCAGTTAATTTTAGCCGATATTGGACATTTTGAAAGCGAACGCTATACAAAAAATTATATTGTTGATTTTCTTAGGAAAAAAATCCTTAATTTTGCAATCATTTTATCTGAAGAAAATACAAATCCAGTTAAGTACTTATAGAATATGACTAATACGAAAGAATTAAGTGTTGAGGACAAGTTAAGAGCCATCTACGATTTACAATTGATTGACTCAAGAATTGACGAAATTAGAAACGTGAGAGGTGAACTTCCTCTTGAAGTGGAAGATTTAGAAGATGAAGTTGCTGGTTTAAGCACACGTTCTGAAAAATTAAAAAGCGAGCTTGAATTAATTGAAGAGCAAATTAAAGCTAAAAAGAATAGTATTGACGAGCACAAAGAGGCTATCAAAAAATATACTAAACAACAAGAAAGCGTTCGTAACAACAGAGAATTCAACTCTTTAACTAAAGAAGTAGAATTCCAAGAGCTTGAAATTCAATTAGCTGAAAAGCAAATGAAAGAAATGAAAGCTTCTATCGAACACAAAAAAGAGATTATCGCTCAATCTAAAGAAAAATTAGAATTGAAATCGAATCACTTAAAGCATAAAAAATTAGAGTTAAACGATATCATGGCAGAAACTGCTAAGGAAGAAGAATTTTTAACTCAAAAATCGGCTGAATTCCAAGAATTAATCGAAGAAAGATTATTAGCTGCTTACACAAGAATCCGTTCAAGTGTACGCAACGGATTAGCGGTTGTTTCTATCGAAAGAGGTGCATCAGCAGGTTCATTCTTTACTATTCCACCACAAACACAGGTTGAAATTGCTTCAAGAAAGAAAATCATCATCGATGAGCATTCAGGAAGAATTTTAGTAGACAGTAGTTTAGCTGAGGAAGAAAAAGAAAAAATGGAAAACTTATTTGCAAGTATTTAATTATATTTAAGTCCCGATTAACCATCGGGACTTTTTTATTATGAAAAAAGCCCTTTATTTTTTATTTACTAAATTAATTGGTTTATACATCAACCTCTTAAGTTTTATTTTTCCAAAAAAAGCAAACCAACTTGCTTATGCTCTTTTTAGTGAACCTCGAGAAGGAAAATTACTAAAAGACAAACTTCCTGAAATACTAAACGAAACCGAAAAAACAATTCATCAACACCAAGGCGAGTTTTTTCAAAGCTACACCTGGAAAGGAAATGAAAATGTAATTTTATTAGTCCACGGCTGGGAAAGCAATGCTTCCCGATGGGAAAAATTATTAGTTTACTTAAAAAAATCAGGCAGTACTATTATTGCTCTTGATGCTCCGGGTCACGGACTATCCAGCGGAAAGGAATTCAATATCCCGCAATATGCTGCTTTTATTGATATTCTAGTACAACAATTCAGTCCAAAACACCTCATTGGACATTCCTTAGGTGGAAAAACTTGTCTTTATTACCAATCTACTTATCAAAATAACAGTATCGAAAAAATGGTTATTTTAGGTTCGCCAAGCGATTTTAAAATCATCCTTAATAATTACATCAACTTATTGAGTTTGAATTCTAAAATCTCTAAAGGACTAGAAAATCATTATCTGAACCATTTCAATCTTACAATGGATCAATTTTCGGGAAAACACTTTGCTTCTAAAATAAAGACCAAAGGTTTCATTGCACATGACACCGAAGACACCATCGTTTTATTTGAAGAAGGAAAAAAAATAGCTAGTTCATGGCAAGATGCTGTTTTTATAGAAACAAAAGGATTAGGACATAGCCTTCACGGAGAAGAATTGTACCAAAAAGTATATCGTTTTTTATTCGAATAGCTGTTTTCTAATTGAAATTCGAAAACGAAACACTGCATTAAACTACATTTTTTCTAATTTTCACATTCCCAAATTGCTTACTTTTGCATCATGGAAGAAAATTTAAAACGTCTCAATAAATTTATAGGAGAATCCGGTTATTGCTCACGCCGTGAAGCCGACAAATACATCGAAGAAGGTCGTGTAACCATCAATGGAATTGTTCCAGAATTAGGTACAAAAGTTTCTCCAAATGATGAAGTACGCATAGATGGCAAATTGATTCATGAGAAAAATGAGAAACCGGTTTACCTTGCCTTCAACAAACCTGTTGGAATTGAATGTACCACAAACTTAGAAGTACGCAATAATATTGTTGACTATATTAATTATCCCAAACGTATTTTTCCTATTGGCCGATTAGACAAAGCTTCGGAAGGTTTGATTTTCATGACCAATGACGGAGATATTGTTAACAAAATCTTACGTGCCAGAAACAACCACGAAAAAGAATATACTGTAACGGTTAACAAACCGATTACTGATAGATTTATACAACGAATGGGAAATGGTGTACCCATTTTAGATACTGTAACCCGCAAATGTAAAGTAGAACAAATTAGCAAAAACATTTTCAAAATTATTCTGACTCAAGGTCTAAATCGCCAAATTCGTAGAATGTGCGAATATTTAGGTTATGAAGTTACTGCTCTAAAACGTATCCGAATTATCAACATATCGCTTGACATTCCTGTGGGACGTTACCGCGATTTGACCGATGCAGAAATCAAAGAACTCAAGCAATTAATAGAACCTTCGAGTAAAACGGAAGAAGCAAGTTTACCTAAAGCAGAAATCCCAAAACGCAAAACCGAATTCATCAAAAAAGACGATCCTAGATTTAAGAAACGAGGAGATTATTAATTCCAGATTTCTTTTCAAAAAATACAAACAAAAAAAATGAGGCTCGAAAGCCTCATTTTTTTATATCAATAACTAAAATTATTTTACAAGAATAATTTCAACTCTACGGTTTTGAGCTCTTCCTTCAACCGTTTTGTTAGACGCAATTGGCTTAGTAATTCCATAACCTTCTGACGAAAGTCTGCTAGCACTAATCCCTTTAGAAATCAAATAATCCTTAACTGCAGCAGCTCTATCTTTAGATAATTGAAGATTTTTAGCCACATTACCTGTGCTATCAGTATGCCCTTCTAATTTAAAATTAGCGTTATTGTATTCGTCCATAACTTTTACAATTTCTTCTAATTTATCGTTAGATTCTGGTCTAATAGTCGCTTTAGAAGAATCAAATA
>NCET01000167.1 GCA_002280815.1 Flavobacteriales bacterium 32-34-25
AAAGTTATTATTAGTATTGGGAGTTGTTTTGGTATGCACTTCATCAGTTTTTGCTCAAAAATCTTTAACGAGATTTAAAAAATTGAAAGGAAGTAAAGTTGATACATCAAAAGTTGTGAAAATGAATATTATTTCAACTTTGGTTAAAAACACAGAGGAATCAAAGCCAGCATATAAAACAATATTTGACTTAAACGCAGAAGGTCAAGCAGCTGTTTTAGCAAATAAAAAAAAGGATGAGATATATGAAATTCTTAATATGAAGTTTCAAAAAGATGTTCCAAATGACAATAATGTAGTTGATTTAACAAAAAAAAACATTCAAATAACTTTCAGTACACATAGAAATCCAAGTTATGATAGCGAAAATTTTACTGCTTATGATCGTATAGAGTTTTTGAAATACAACTTTAAGATTTCAGATTCTATTAATAATAAAGATGGTATTAACGCAAAAATTGTTAGTTGGAATAAATTTTATACTGAATATGGCGTTCTCGATATTGGTACTTTAGAATATAATCAGAGTTTTAGTGCTGGTCTTGATGCAATAGGTAAAATTGTTTATAGTAAGAGTGAAAAAAGATCTGAAAAAATTGATGAAAACAATTCTAAAGAGAGTAATAATTCTATTGGACCCGAATTTTCTTTAAATGGGAAGGCATCCTATACTTCACAAAAAAAGGAAAATCAAAATATTAAACAGTCATATATTCAATTAACTGGTATGTTTAATGAAAGTGAGTTTACAATTGAACAACAAGGACTTGAAGAAAAAAGACTTGAGGGCAATACTAGTTTAGATTTGACTATTTCTTTTGAAAATAATAACATAGAAAAGAAAATAGTAAAATTTAATAATTTATTTAATGATAAAAATTTCATTCATCCAGCTGATTCGGTAAAACTTAAAATTGTAAAATATAAAGTACCTGATATGTCTGTATTTAAAAATGGTTTGGTTGGAACATTAAGTTACGAATATGTTATAAGACATATAGATGATAAATATAAAACCAAACCTGAAATGGATGACAAAATCACCTTTATTATCGGAGAAAACAAACTATCAGATGTTTGCTTAATCAAAGAAAAAGATATTGTTACGCCTATTTACAGTATAAGACATAACAATTCAGTTGTAAAAATAAAAAATGAAGGTCAGCTTAATTTTATATTATATGACGAAGCAATGGAATTCAAATCTTGGTTGATTCAAACGATTTTAAATACGAAAGATAAACAAATAAAAATTCTAAAAGATAAACAAATCGAGATTGAAAATTTTAATTGGTCAGATTCTCATACTAAAGAAGAACTCGAAGAAACGTTTAAAGTATTTGATGTAAATTAGAAAAAATGGAAAAAGTAAATTTTGATGTAATTATTTATAAATTAGAAACTTCACAGACTTCACAAATTGAGATTAAGACCTTTGGTAAATCTAGTATTGCTTTTTTCAGAAGATTGGAAGTGATTTTTGAAACAAAAACAAGTCAAAAAGCATCTGTTAATTTTGAATCTGTACGTGGAAATCGCATTTATGGGTATACGTTGGGTTCCAATGATGATAAAATTACGGCAAGTTTTATTTTTGAAGATATCTACTTTTTAAATACTAATAATGAACCTTTTTTAAGTATTGAACTAATAAAAAATCCATTTGACTTAAGTGGGAAAAAACCAAAACTAAAACTTATAGTATTTGATGCTATTAATAATAAATTTTATAATCCAATTAATGGAGAATTTGTATTTGGAAAACACAAAATTAATCTTTTCACGAATCCAATAAATAAACCAATTGACTAATGATTAAATTAAATAGAACTACATATTGCTTATTTTTCATTTTATCAAGTATTGTTACATATTCTCAAAAAGAGGTAACAGATAATACAGTTTCAAAAGATTTTTTAGCAACAGAAGATGCAGTCGTTAGTATTGAAAATTTCAATGGTAATACAACTAATTTGCCATACGATATGGATTTTATTTACGACAAGAATATTTATTTCTCTTACTCGCTAGAACAGGGAAAATATAGAGCTTTGTATATTTTAAAGCCAAAACAATATAAGATGTGGGATCTAAATAATCAAATTGAAGCAAACGCAACCCCTTTTTTAATTGTCGGCATCCAATTAAACAAACCCGGCTATAAAATCATTAAAATGCCATTTGTAACTTTTTTAGAACCTTAAAAAATAAAATATGAATCCATCTCAAAACATCGGAAATTGGTCAGCTGTCATTGAAAATGATGGCAAAGCACTACAATTAACTGTAACTGGTGCATTTCCAACATTCGGACAAAAACCTGTTTATCATTTACTTATAAATGAGCCTCAAGGTATAAATGACTCACAATTGGTTTTAATACTTGTTTATGGCACATTGGTTAACCCAATGGGTAGTGTGTTCTTTTCAGTGTATGAATCTTTTGCAATTGAACACACGGAAAAATACAATTCTGTGTTGATTATTGATGCGAATAACAGAACGATTGCGGAAATAAATGTAAACAATGAAAAACAAAATTTTATTGATGCATCTATATCCTTTCAACCTTATTTAGAAGTTATAAAAGGCATTGAAATATATAGAGATAAAATTCAGCTAAGAGTTCCTTCTAATGGATTAACAAATAAAGAAAGTTTTGAAGTAAAGATTGACAAAGGCTTTACAGGTTTACCTCCTTTCAGATTAGAAATTTATCGCATAAAACCCGACTATGGTAAGGCATTATTACCGGACGGATTTGTATTGGAATATACAAATGAAGACTTACACGAAGACCATTTTTCAGCATACACATTAATAAATCAAATTGGATAATTATGAAACTTATAAAAACTTTAATATTTCTATTTCTAGTACAAGCTACTTTTTCTCAAAGTATGCCCGATATGGAAAAAACCTTTAATTACTTAGAAAGTAAGTTTTTTGAATTAAACGGATATACTATAGAGTATAGCGATGGTGGTGTATTTACATTTTATTCAGATGTTTTTACTAATTATCGTATGAAGTTTAGAAGAATTCATAAAACTGAGCATTATAGATATGAAAATAATTATGAAGGAATTAATTACGCTAAATTAATTTCAATTAAAGAAAACGTTAATGACGATTTAAATCCAAACTCTCCAATAAAAAGACTGGAATTGGTTTTTATAAATAATTCAATAAAATTTAGAGGATATCTATACGGGGCTAATAATTCAGATTGGGAAAGATACTCAAATGGTGTAGTGCAATCTTTCATACCTTTTTATTACAGGGATGAACCTGGAGAAAAGGAAAAAGTAATAAAGGCAATTCTTCATTTGAGCAAATTATTTAAAGAAAAACAAGCAAAAAATGATCCTTTTGGGAATTAAATAAATCAATTATGGAAAATATAGAAAAAGAACTGCCCGATTTTACAGAAGTTGAAAATAGCACAAGAAATTCTTTTGTAGAAGGAGATGGAACATTTGAAGATGCAAGAAACTATGTAGAAATCATAACTGGAAATCCATGCGGAACTTTTGGAGTTCCATATTTGAACCTCAGAAACAAAAGTAACGACAAAAAAATTGGTGTAACAATAGAAGTGAGATGGATGTATAATAATAGACCCAGAACCGAAAGTCGTATCTACACTACTTTTCCGGGTCAAGTAGTTGGTTTAGGCTGTCCCATTCCAGGGCCAACTAGCCAAAGATTTGATTACATACTAATTGCCGCTTGGTTTATTTGATAGAATGTATAAATGAAACTTTTAAACTACACATTACTACTATTGGCTATATTCCTAGCCAATAGTATATTTGCACAAAACCCAACCATCACCCAAATCCTGCAAAAAACAATTCAGCAGGAAAACGAGGCACGCCAATATGTGTACACAGAAGTTGATAGTGTTGGAAATGAAATAGAAATGTCTAAAATGGACATCGACACCTTAGAAGTAACCGAGCTTTTTGTCATTAAAAATGATACGCTCTATTACACCACCAAACATTATTTTGCTTACGAAAAAGGCTATTACCTCGACCAGCAAATAGTGGCACTCAAAGATATAGTGGCTGTCTCCAAAGACATCGGAATCTTTTTTGAAACTCAACCCGATAAAGTATTCCTCATCCGAAAAGAATATTATGACGATGGTAATTATATAAAATCGAGCACAACAAATGATTTGTTTCGCACCCATTTTCTATCGCTACGACAAAATGAATATCTTGCAGATGAATTAGTAAAAGCCTTCAAAAAAGCAGGTTATAAGATTGAAAAAGGATACTGGTATGATTAAGAAAATTAGCATGAGCTTTTTTGTACTTTTTACAAGTATTGCGTTTGCCCAAAACAAAAGCGATATCGACAGTTTGTATCAGGTAAAAGACTATTTGCTAGGCATCAGAAGCACCGTGAATGTAAAAGATTGGGATTCGGTAAAACAACATGAAAAAGTTGCCCTACTCTATGAAAAAGCAAAAGAATATGAAACACAATATCCACGTTGGCTCAAAACCGTCATTCATGAAGAAAGTTCACATTATTCCGAAATGAAACGGCAGTTAACGCTAATCTTACAAACACTAGCGTTGTACAAATCGGACCTAAAAACGTTGCAAAATAAACGACCAACGAACCAAGAGGACTTAGAATTTTTAAACAGTAGCATACCAAAACTCGTAGATTCCATTTACTATTATTGTAAATTAGCTGAAGAAGAACGATTAAAAAAAATACATTAAGAAATGCAAAACCGCTTCCAAGACCAAAATTTCCGTCTCAAAGACTTCCAAGAGGAAGTAGCTGTAGCCTGCCCAAAATGTAATAAAAAAGCACTCACAACCGTAAACTATGACGAAAAGAAAGCCAAACTAACCTGCACGCACTGTGGTTTTCATGATGTAAAAGACACTTTGTTAACCCATTTGGGCTATACCGCTAACTACAAGGCTGATGCTAGTACTTATTTTGATGTGGAAACCTGGTATTTGGCCCCTTTTAAAAACGACTTCTTTTTTGCTTACAACGAAGCGCATTTGTTGTATTTAGAACAATACATCGGTGCCAAATTACGCGAACACAAAGACCGTTCTCATTTTACGCTTTTGGAAAAACTGCCCAAGTTTTACCACGAAGCCAAAAACAGAGAAGCGCTTTTAAAACTAATCCAGAAATTGAAAAAGAAATAAATAACAAAACTCTAACCTAAACCTTACAGTTTCACTTACATCGAAAATATATTATACACAATCACATGATCGCTGTATGTAATATACAATTGTTTTCGGTTTTCTTGCTTTTTACGGGTAATGATAGAAACCGTACAATCTAGACCATCATTGTCTTTACAAGTGAATGAATAGACTAAGTCACTATCTGACTCAGATTCTGGCTGGTACACCAAAATTTGATACAATTGAATGTTTCTAGAATAGACAACAATTCTATTTTTATTAGTGTCCAAAGAAACCGCAAGATTGGCTAGTTGTAAATCAGACCATTTACCCCATTTTCCGTTCTCATTTTTTTCTAAAACGCTAAAGCCTGAAGTGCGAAATTGATACGTTTGGCTATAGGATTGCTGCATGCCTATTCCTAAAAAAAGCAGTGCTATGTAAAAGCATTTTAATTGTGTCATTTGAAATCTATTTTTCATAAAAATTGGGCAACACTAGCTTTGGCTAATTCGTATTCTTTAATGAGTTCGGAGACAATGGATGCTGCTGATTTAATCTCGTGAATCAATCCTGATACCTGACCTATTTCTAACTCTCCTTCTATTAAATCCCCTTCAAAAATACCTTTTTTAGCACGAGCTTTCCCTAACAATTTTGCCAAATCCTCTTTGGTCGCACATTGGTTATACAATTCCTGAATGTCTTCAAAAAATTTATTCTTGATCAAGCGCACCGGAGTGAGTTCTTTTAATGTTAATTGTGTTTCGCCTTCCTTGGTATTTAAAATTGCTTGTTTAAAATTTTCATGTGCCGACGATTC